>DNNS01000147.1 GCA_003497555.1 Spirochaetia bacterium | reverse complement strand
ATGGAAGAAACAGCGCAAAAAATAACCGGCTATTTATACAGGCAGTTAGGCGATATCCGGAACGGAAAAAACGGCTGCGCACTTGTACGTCTGTTTAAAACGCATCCCTACGGGGATCTTGATCAGGAACTTAAAAAATTTGCCAATACCGTACTGAAAAGCGAACAACCGTCACCGGGAATGAAATGCCTGACTCTATTGGCCAGTACCGGCGAACTTCCGGAATGGAACACCAGGCACGGCTCCCAGGGGCATAAAACAATTCCATTAGCCAGTGAAAAATTTGTCCTGGCATTTCCCATGGTTTCAAATCTGATCAAACAATTCGGCCTGGAAATCAATCAGGTGGTTGAGCCGAGAATGGATATTATTCTGGATATATCCCAGAAAAAATATAACGTCTTTTATATACCTGAAGCAGCCGGTAATCAGATAATTCCGGCCCAGGATAATTTTGTTGTACCCTTTAAAATCAAATCAGTACTAGGCTGCGGAGGCGTTTTCCCGTCCGGAAATCTGTTTGGTTTGATTATGTTTACAAAAGTCGCCATATGTTCCGAGGCTGCCGAATTGTTCAAAACTTTAGCGCTGGACATAAAATTGGCGCTTCTTCCCTTTGAAGATCAGGTTTTTAAATAATAAAATTTTTATGAACATGAATGAAACAGATCTGAAAAAAAAGAACGAGCAGCTGCAGTGCAAAATTGCAACACTTGAGGATTTACTGAAGGAGTACGAGGAAACAGCTATTAAGCAGAATATCCGCCTGGCCGAGCAGAAACAGGAAAAATCCGAGGCGTTAAATGTCATATCGGGTCTGATAAACAAAGTTACAATAGAAGGAAATACAGAAGTAAGATTTTATAACGATAATTTATCAAAATGCCGGGAAATTAAAAAATGCCTTAATACCCAATGCCCGTCTTACCGCTCTGACAATCCAAGATGCTGGCAAACCGCCGGAACACACTGCGGGGGAAAAACACAGGGAACCTTTGCTCAAAAAATAAATGACTGCAGAAATTGCGAAGTTTACAAGGCGGCCACCGGCAATCTGATACTGGAATTAGGGGAAGAATTCAATATAATGATGAATGTCCTGGAGCAAAAAACCATAGAATTACATAAAACACAGGCACAGCTTCTTCAATCCTCCAAAATGTCGGCAGTAGGCCAGCTGGCAGGAGGCGTGGCGCATGAGATTAATAACCCCATGACAGTGATACTCGGTTTCAGCCAGAGTATCATTAAAAAAATCAGGGAANNTGCCGCTCAAGTCAATTGAGAGAGAGGCAATCAGATGTAAAAAATTAATAGCGGATTTGCTTACCTTTTCAAGAACAGGAAAAACGCAGGCGGAAATGGCGGATCTTAATCTGACAATTGAAGAAACGGTGTCAATAGTTGAAGCCCAGACAAAAGTTAAAAATATCGAAATTATAAAAAAATATGAAGAAAATCTGCCGCAGCTTACTATAAATAAAAATCAGATACAGCAGGTAGTGATAAACCTGTGCAGTAATGCCATTGATGCCATGCCTGAAGGCGGAACAATTATACTTGCTACTAAGTCTTCTTCCCATTTAACAGCAACACGGGAAGAAGCGGAAAAATTTATCGAAATTTCCGTTTCTGACACGGGGAAAGGAATGGCAGAAGAAGTAACAAGACATGTATTTGAACCGTTTTTTACCACCAAAGAAACCGGAAAAGGAACAGGATTGGGCTTAAGCATTTGTTATGAAATTGTAAAAAAACACAATGGAGAAATCACAGTAGAAAGCGAACCGGGCAGGGGAACAAAATTTTCCATAAAATTGCCGTTATTGACAACAGGGAATTAATTTCCCCCGGATAAAAAATATTTTACAAATCCATCAACTGAAAGGCTGAAGCGCCATAAGGGTCTTTAGTTTCCATCATATACCGGTAAAGCGTTTCTTTCAGGGTTTTAAGTTCGCTGCGGTATTCACTGGAGCTAATCAGATTTATCATTTCTCCCGGGTCTGCCTCAAGATTATAAAGTTCATCAATATCCGACGGATTATAAATGTATTTCATTTTCTCTTTTCTGATCATGCGCTGTAAAAAAGTGCAGCGTGTATCGAATCCGTAAAACTGGCCGGTTACAAAATCACGGGCCGGTGTTTTCCCTTCCATAGGCGGGAGAAAACTTCTGGAATCGGAATCAGGCGGAATTTGCGCACAGAGCAGTTCAAGGGTTGACGCGTAAACATCCATATTGCTCACCGGGCAGGCAAGGCGTTTTCCCGCAGTCCCGGGAATTTTTACCAATAATGGAACTGCGCAGGTTTCTTCATACATATAGGGGCCTTTATCCCACTGGCCTCCGTGACAGCCCAGAGTGTCTCCGTGATCAGAAGTAAAAATCACAGCCGTATCATTTTCCCTGCCGGATTCCCTGAGTGCGCTGAAAATTTCAGAAAGGGAGGCATCAAGCATAGCCATGAAGTCAAAATGAGCCGCAACTATTTTACTCCACTCCTGCCAGGTGCGGTTATTCAGTTCTTTCTGCAGGCTTTTGCGGAAACGATTCTGGATACGCGGCTTGTCGGCACATTCATCGCGGAAATTTATCCACTCCCTGATTTCTTCAGGATTATGCATACCGGCAAAATCTGCAGATGGCAGCGCAGGATGATGCGGGCCCCAGAAGGCTGCTGTGCAGAAAAACGGTCGGTTTTGCGGCTGATTCCGGATAAACTCCGCTGTGCGCCGCGCTACAAAATAGGGTTCGGTTAATTCAGTCGGAAGATCAATAATTCCGGAATAAAAATGCCGGCCCGGGCAGGTTAGGGAAAAAGGAAGATCTGCGGATTTAATGATTCCGGCATCGCCGTAAAGATTTTTGGCTTTTACGGATTTCAGCCCGGGATGATTGTTTTCCCTGAGGAAAAAATCGTACTCCGGTACAAAATCCGAAGGCAGACCGTAGCCGGAATATTCTGTTCCGCCCGAAAAACCGCAGGCTGCGGGACCGTTTTTTTCGCCGATATGCCATTTGCCGAAATATGCGCTTGGTACGCCTTTTTCAGCTAACGGACGGGAAATCAGTTTTTCAGGATTAAGAATTTCAGCGCGGCCGTAGGCATTTTTTGTACAGTTATAAAGCATGCCGTGGGTCTGCGGCAGTGTCCCGGTAAAAATCGAGGCCCGGGCCGGAGAGCAAAGCGATACGGTGGTATAGGCGCCTGTAAAAACGCAGGCGTCATTAAAAAAAGCATTCAGATTGGGTGTTTTCTGAATTTTCCCTCCGTATAAAAAAAGCGTATCGCGTATTAACTGATCAACTAAAATAAAAAGCACATTTTGGGGTTTCATGCTGTTCTCATGATTTTCTGCAGAAAAGCCAGCGAGCTTTTTAGCCCGTGTTCAATATCATGAGTGTTTTCATATTCAATGAAAACCGGCCCGTTAAAATTTTCAATAACTGCCGCTAAATTTTTCCAATCAAGATTTCCCGCTCCGCAGGCTCCGGGTAAAACGGCCTTTTTACCCGCTACAGGAATAAAATCCTTGAGATGCATGTAATCTACCCGGTCTTTTATAATATCCCAGATTTCCAGGGGGTCGCTTCCGGCAGCCAGCAGATTGGACGGATCGTAATTAAACATGATACGGCTGTCCATTTTTGCAAGCATGCTTT
>DNNS01000163.1 GCA_003497555.1 Spirochaetia bacterium | reverse complement strand
ATAGTTTCTTGATTTCATCTCTTTCTGCTTCTTTTACCTCTTGACTGAAAAATTTGTACCGATACTTCGGCAAGAAAACTATGTGGTATTTACAATTCCACACCACATGCGATAACTTTGTTTACACTCATTTTATTCCTCCTGTAGAACAAATTTTGTTTAACAGGAGGAATTCTATTTTAAAACTAATAAACGGTATAACCCTTCCCAACGTACCAGCATAGCTGGCAGTTAAAGATAGAATTTATTTTTTTTCATTATTTAACTCCGATAAAACTGCTAAATAATCTGAAAGACATCAAATTGAAACCGATGGTCACACCCGTCGTTTCTGAAGCAGATTTGAGAATTTCATTAACTTGTCCTTTCTTATAAGCTGAGCTCTGTATATACTCCTCTATATCAATGATAATCGGATGAGCGCTAATTTTTATATAAGCCTGCGCCAGTGCTCGCATATAGAATAAATGCTCCTGTTCCAGACCGTAAAAACTGCTTTGGTTTTTCATCATTAAAATAGCTACAGTCTCTCCATGCCTGGTGCGATAGACTACCTCAATAATGACATGAGCATTATAGACTAATTTTTTTCATCTATTTTCATTCTGCATCCTGTATTGCTTTTTAATTAATCATTATTTCAACCGTAATTTATTTTTGGATTATATTTTCAACATCTCCTGTATATTTCCTGCAAGTATTTTTTTTTGAATTTCTTCAGGTATATGTAAAAAATCAAATAACTCATAGTACCTTTTTTGCAGAATCCAATTACTGTGACTGAAATGGCTGCCGCCGAACACCAGCTGCTTCAAATCAGCCGGATGCGCGAAGGCTCTCTGGAAAAAACTCCGGCTGTAATCTTCAACGCCATAGTTATGCCCTATGGCCAGATCAGCAAACACATTGGGATTGTAGCGCAAAACAATAATAGCTTCATCATGCCAGGGCATGCCCAGATGAGCCATGATTATTTTTAAATCCGGAAAAGCCTTGGCAATAGAATCTATAAATATAGGGCGCATCCTGGCTGAAGAAATATTATAACGGGCTGTATTTTTATCAGATTTAACCGCCACAGCTCCTGTATGAAATAATATCGGCAAGCCAGCTTCCTCTGCTGCTGCATAAACCGGGAAAAATGATGGATCATCATAATTCAAGGGAGGGGTGTGAATTTTCAGACCTTTAAAACCGCGTTCCCGTAGCTGACTTACCGTTTTCGGGGAATCCTCACCTAACCGGATATACCCAAATGGAATAATCCTGTCCGGATAAGATTGCGCGGCCTTTAATACTTCTTTATCATCCGGCGACTCAAAACAAGGAGGCAGCGGCGAAAGACAGGTTTTATCAATGCCTCCTTTATCCATGCTCTCCAGCAGCAATTTTAAATAATTCTGTTCCCATCCGAAATGTTCATGTACGTCAATGATCATGTTTTACCTCCGATTGAATTCTGTATTTATTATAATCCAAAAAAACACTTTTGTCTTTAGCTTATTTTATGATTACTTGTACTATTTTATGATTTGGTTTTTTTTGGCGAATTGAGCTGGAGAAATACCCTGTTGTTTTTTAAATATGCGGCTGAAATAATGCAGGGTATCGAATCCCAGATATTCGGAAACGGCTGTAATGGACATTTTTGAATAAAGTAAAAGCAGCTTGGCCTTATTCAGCTTGTAATTGATTACATAATGCATGGGCGCATAACCTGTATACTGTTTGAAAATTTCTGAAAATCGGCATTCTTTCAACCCGACATTTGCGGCTAAAGTTTTAAGATTAATTTTTTCCTGATAATGATCTTCCATGTAGGCCATGGTTTTATTTATAATGATGTCTGCGCGGCTGAAAATATGAGCGTTTTGGTTTTTCATTATTTGCCGGAAAAGCAGGCCGAAAATCATCATTACCTGACCGAATATTATAATACTGCCGCCCGGTTGATTATTATGACATTCTGCGCTGATAATATTCTCCAGATTATTGAGTAATTTTTTATCCAGCGCGGCTTTTTGAAAATTCAGATTAATTTTACCGAACAGGCAAAAAAGGTCTTCGTATTGCTGAAAAGGCAATGGTTCATGAAGAATCTGAATTATCCTTACCGGACGATTCTCCGTACAGCGGCATTGATGGATCCTGCCTGGAGGAATGAGGGCGGTTTCGTTCGGCTGGAGTTTTATATTTTCACTTTTATTTTCAATTAAAAACATCCCGGAAATTATCATGATTATCTGAAAACTTTCATGAGAATGAATATTTCCTTTGTATTCTGCGGGATATTCTATCAGGGAAATGGCTTTCAATGGCGGCGGAAGTTTTCCTGTAAAATAAATTGTGTTATTTTTTTTGGCTGTTGAATTAAAAAATGATGTATAGGGCATGAAATTTCCGCACCGCCCGGATAAGTTTATGCTTACGTCTCTGAAAAGTCAATTATAGGATGCCGAATTTGTTTCTTGGGTAAGCAAAACAAAAACCCTGCTTCTGTGTACTAAATTTTAGAAATAAATTCTCACGGGAAGTAAAAAAAAGAATATGCACTATGTTATCAAGTATTTTTTGTAAATTAAATACAGACGCGGTACCCAGAAAAAAAATCGCCCAATAATCAAAAATAGTTGACAAAGCAATAAAAATATATAATACGAGGAGATATTACGAGGGAACCTTTTCTATATGATTAGTCTGCGAATGAAAAGACCGTAAAATACACGTAAAAGTAGCAGAGGTGGGTGATTTTGGAATAGGGAATTATGGAATTTGAGCGAGAAAAGGTAGAAATTCAGCTGGAGAGATTGCAACGAGCCTGGATTGTGAAGATATAGGGAGAAATAAGTTGGAAGATTGAATTTTGGCAGGAAAGGGGTATAATAGGCTAAAGTTGAAAAAGGAAAGTCCTATTCATTTTAATACACTTCTTCATGTGATCAAATGTCAAGCATTAAAAAGCATCATTATTCTGTTCCTGGAAAACGACACGCAGATTATATTCAATAGAAAATGCACTGAGGCCATTTAAGATTTCAGAAAGACGGTGAGTTTTTAAATAAGGAGTTGATGGATTGATTGTAAATTCATCCAGCCTGCTTTTTATTCGATCACGCTTCTCAGGGTGTTTTATAATCAGCTAACTAAGATGCTCTCAGCTGCCGCTTAAGATTAGCAGATTTTTTTTTCTGTACTGAAGAGGTGTTAGTCCGCACATTTTTTTAAATTCGCGGTTAAAGTGCGACAGATTTTCGAATCCTGATTCCGTACTGATGCGCAGTACCGGATAATCCGTTTCCGTGAGCATGCGCATAGCCTCCTGGATCCGCATGCTGTTAATCAGTGAACTCAATGTAATGCCTTGAGTTTTTTTTACCACGCGGGAAATATGCTCCAGACTTTTCCCGCATACTTCCGCCAGCGCATGCGATCCTTTGGTGTATAATTTTTTTTGCCGGTATGTATGTAAACCCTGCACCAGCCAACCGTTTTTTTGTACTGGCGACGGAGCCTGCAGGCCTTGAGTCAGTTCCAGAAGCAATTGAATAAGCAGCGATCGGAATATGCGATTTCGGGATTCCGTACTTTCAAGATTGGAGAACAGTGACCGCTGTGCGTGCATGAATATTCTGCGCAGGTCAGAGTCAGTGTTGATTTTGAGCAGTGTAGCAGTGTGCAGAATATCCGCGGAAAATTGCAGATATAAAAGGGCTTCCAGCAGGCTTTGACGGGAAAACGCTAAATTAATTTTTTTAAGCAGGCCGTTACCGGACGGTGTATAAAAATGCGTATGACTGGGACCCAGCAAGCACAGAGTGCCTTCGTTAAAATTATATACGGTTCCATTAATGGTATGCTGTTCCTGTCCTTCTTCAATATAAAACAATTCATAAAAATCATGCGTATGCGGAGATATTTCGGATACGGGAGGCATATGCCGCCGGGCAATGTGAAACAGCAAGCCTTTTTCCAGAAAATCGTTAATGAAGAGTTTTAGAGGTATATTTTTTTTCATAAAATCATTATAGTATGAGTTTTATCAAAATATTGGAAGTATTTTAATAAAATTATCATTATAATACAAGTATAGCCTATTAGTGACGGCAAGGAGTTTATATGACCGGCAAGGAACGTTTTTTAACAGCCATGATGAATCAGCAATCGGATATGGTTCCGGTATGCCCGGATATTGGTCAGCAGGTAGTGCTAAAAATGAAAGGCCGTCCGTTCTGGGACAGTTATTATTATAATGATCCGGAGCTTTGGCAGGTTTATCTGGAAGCGCTTAAATATTTTAAATTTGACGGAAGATTTTATTACAAAGGACTTGATTATGTCACTGATTCACAGGTAAAAACTGAACGGCATGTAATAAAAAGCGATGGAAACTGCATGACCGTTCAAACCGTGCATCATACTCCAGCCGGAGATCTGGATCAAGAGATTGTGTATTTCCGTGATCAGGCGCCGGCCGTTACCAGAGGTTTTATAAAAGATATTTCCGCTGATTTGGAAAAATATAAATATTTGTTTCCGAAAATAGTGTCTTACAGCGATAAATCTTTCAGAGCTATGTATGATGAAATAGGGGATTTGGGCGCAGTGTGTATGAGTATTCAGGTTCCCGGCTTTCACAATTGGGAATCAATTTTTAACGGTGGACTTCCTTCGGTGGTTTATGCGGAAGCGGACTATCCGGAGCATATTGAAGAGTTATGCCGGATGCAGACTGAATATATTAAGCAGCAGATTGACTGTATCATGCAGGCCCGTCCTGATTATATTTATCTCGGGTCTTCCGGCATGCTCACACTTTCCAGCCTGGAGCAAGTGCGCAAATATTGTCTGCCGCTTGTTCAGTACGCTTGCGCTCAAGCGAAAAAATATAATCTGCCCAGCATGCTGCATGCCTGCGGAAAATCCAAAGCTCTGGCTGGGCTTTTTGCCGAAGAAACAGATCTTAACATGATTAATCCGCTGGAAGCGCCGCCCATGGGTGACGCTGTGCTTAGTGAAATTAAAAAACTCTATGGGAGTAAACTCGCTTTATCAGGCAATATCCTTACTACTGACGTCATGCTGAGAGGCACTCCGGCGCAGGTGAAAGAAGCTTGCCGGAAAGCCATAGAAGACGCCGGAGCAGGCGGCGGATTTGCCCTGATGACCGGTGATCAATGCGGCCGCGATACTCCCGAAGAAAATATTTTCGCGTTTGTGGAAGCCGGACGGAAATACGGCAGGTATAATTAAAAAAGATGGCAATTCATGAGCTCTGGTTAGTCTTCCCTTTAATATTTTTGATATATAATGGAATATTGCTCAACTACTTTTCTAATTAATTGCTGATAAGGTATATGGCTCTTTTTTCCGGCTTTTTTAAAAAATTTTAAACTATTCTTTGTTAATGAAATTGTTACTTTCTGTGTGGGCTGTTTCCTGATTAATTGTTCAGGCGGAGGTAAGAAGTCTTTGATAATCAGCCCGTTTTCTATGCTTTCAGCAATACCNNAATATTCTTATACTATTTTTCTCACAGCGTACCGTTACTTATTGACATTTCAAGGATGCGTACGCTGCCCGAAGTTCGGAAATATTCAGAGCAGGCCAGGAAGTCTATGCAAGCATTGTTTGAATACAAGGTTACTGATTATTGTCTTACCCGAAGATTTGTTCGGCCGGAAACAATACAGAAGCGATTATCATGGTAATACTCGGGTTTTAGCGTATGGCTTAACGTTAGGCTGTGTGCCAGGATAAGCTT
>DNNS01000162.1 GCA_003497555.1 Spirochaetia bacterium | reverse complement strand
CCTGCATATCTGAGAATTATTGATCGCATACCTCCGGGCAGTGTTGCTTTAAGGGACGGTTCATTGAAAAACTCGCTGCCCCAGCCGGGATACTCCTGAAAATTGAGAGCAGCATGCTGAATGTTGCGATGTCGGTAGCATTCAATTTCTCTTGCGGAAGGAAGATCGCTGATATTTTCAATCAGGCCGCCCCAATGCAGACCGGTAAGCAGACCCTGTGTATTAATACCAAAGGCATAGGATGAGTTTCCTGTTCGCAGCAGGAAACGGCTGCAGTTTTTTTCAGTTTGAATTAACGTCATTTTAAAAGAAATCCATAATTAATATGTGTTTTAATTATAATGATGTTTTAGGCATAATACAATGCCGCACATGCCAATATTGTTGCCCTATCTTACGATCATAGAAATAAATTCTCACGGGAAGTAAAATTTAAAATCTGAGCATATACTGTTTATTTTGCGTTACCGGATTTTTGTGATATAATATCCCGAGGAAAAATAAATATGATTAAAGCGTTTTATTTTCTTTTTATAGTCATGCATTTTTTTTATTTATCTGCCCAGGATATATGGACCGACAAAGGCGAGATTTTTACAGACAACAGAAATTTTACCAATAACGACATTATTTATATTGTACTTGACGGTAATCTGGTTTTTAAATATAAATCTTCTTTCGATCGAAAAAAGACCTCCAGTGGAGACGAAAAAAAACCAGCATCCGAATATCTTGACTTTCTCCCGGAAATTTCCTTTGAAAACCAGGCCGGCCGCAGCGCTGAATCAAAAGCCGATTATACTTCGGGCCTGCAGGGTTTGATTGCCGGCCGTATTGCCGGAAAAACCGGCGATTATATTTATTCTTTTCAGGCCGGCCAGTCTATAATGGTCAACGGTAAAACCGAGCGGATTGTTATCAGCGGCTTTTTTGATTCCCGCGATATGGACAAACGTAATTATATCTCTTCGCGGAAAATTGCCGATGCTGTGATAAACTATGCCGGTTATGAAATATCCAAAAGCTCGCTGCTGCGCGCGCAGGATATGGAATTTCCGCAGTCTGCCACCAACCGCGAGCCGGTGAAAATTACCGAAGATGCCAAAAAACGCCTTTTCCTTGAACAATTCAATAATATACTGAATCTTTTCTTTTAGTATTATGGCTTTTGACGACAGTGTATATGCCCGTATTGATCTTCCGTTACTCCGGCTTAAAATAATTGAAAAAATGAAAACGGATCGCATAAGCGGAGATCCGGATCTTATTTCTGAAAAAATGCTCAGACACTTCAGCAGTATGATCCGCAGCCGGGCTGATGAATTCTCATCGGGCGAAGGCGATTTTTATGAAGCCTGGTATTCGTGTGCAGCTAAGCTTCCCCGCATACCTGAAAAAAAATAATTGCCGATCACAGTTCCATGCTGCAAAAATTTTTTCTGCTGTTTTTCCCGGTAATTCTTGTTTTTACCGCGGCGGCAGAATTTGAGCAGGAATTCTCCATAACTTTTATTCCGGAAAACCGTAAATATATTTTTTCCAATACCCGGGCGGTGATAACCTTTCAGGAGGGCAATACCGTTTATTCTCTGGGGTCTTTTACCTTTAACCTGGTAAAACCGTTCCGGTTTGCAGACGGCTCTGCCGATATTTCACCGCAGGATCGCGATTTTATCGGTAACTATCTGGAGCATCTGAAAAAAAAAATCACCAGGCTGCCGCTGATACCGGAGATAACAGAAAAGCCCGGGCAGCCGATCCCGGTTATCCCGGGGACTTTTCCCAAACAGCAGAAACGCAGCCGCATCAATCATGTTTTTATCGATGCCGGGCACGGGGGCAAAGACCCCGGGGCAGGCGCTTATGGTTTTGAAGAAAAAGACATAGTTCTGCAGCTTGCTCGCGAACTTTACAATCTGATGAAAAATATTCCGGATCTTGATGTTTATCTGGTGCGCAGCAGTGATGATTTCATAACTCTTGAAAAGCGCTGTAATTTTGCCAACTCGCGTTTAAAAAAACACGAAAACGGTCTATTCATCAGTATTCATCTGAATGCCTCGTTTTTTCCTGATGCCCGAGGCGCAGAAGTATATTATCTTTCTCATGATCCGACCAGTGAAATGGCCCGTATGGTAGCTTTACTGGAAAACAAACCTTTCAGCCTGGAATTAACCAATCTGACCGGGAAAAAACCAGTTGAACAGATCATATCAAGACTGGAAGTCGTGCAGTATCAGACCGAAAGTAAAATGGCGGCTGAATTTATTGATTCCGAAATGCTTAAATTGCCCAGGCTTACCGGTTCGCGCGGCGTAAAAAGCGCACTCTTTTATGTTCTGCAGGGGGTTCTTATGCCTTCCGTACTGGTTGAAATCGGTTTTATTTCTAATAAAAGCGATATTGAGTATATTGCCAGTCCGGATAATCATCAGGAAATAATGAAAGCCGTAAGCCGCGGGATTAGAACCTATATTGAGCTTTTTGAAAAAAGCAACGGATTTACCGAATAAAAAATATCGCCGCTATTCCGGAGATTTTATTTTAAATACCTCATTCCATATGTCTTCAGCTCTTTTATTCCAGTCCCAGTTTTCCCTTACCAGGGCAAGAGCTTCGCAGGAAAGTTTTTGATAAAGCGTTTCATCATATAATAAGCGCAGAATATTAGCGGCAAAAGCTTCAAAATCAAAACACGCTGTCTTGAGCATACCCTGCGGATAATAGGTTTTCAGGGCCGGCAGATCAAAGCTGACCCCGGGCAGGCCGCAAGCCATGGCTTCACAGGCAGCCATACCGCCGCTGTCATATATTGCCGGATGCAGAACCATACGGCTTTTTTTAAAAACCTCAAGCTTGGGAATACCATCAAGAAACCCGAAGAAGCTGATATTTTTTTCAAGGTTATATTCGCCAATTTTTTTCCGGATAACAGTTTCCAGCGGACCGGCTCCGATCATGGCTAAACGGCTTCCGTTTTTCCTTGCACATACTTTTTTCCAGATATCAATCAGTTCAACTGCGCCTTTCTGGGCATGAAATCTTCCGATAAAAACCGCATCGTATTCAGCAG
>DNNS01000418.1 GCA_003497555.1 Spirochaetia bacterium | reverse complement strand
CCAGCTTGCTCATTTAAAAGAAACCGATTGGAAAAAAATCCGCGCTTATTATTATGCCCTTTCCGCGCATGTTGATCACTGTATCGGCTCAATATTAAATACGCTCGATCAAAACGGCAAAAATACAATTGTTATCTTTACAACCGATCACGGCGAATACCTTGGTGATCACGGGCGTATCCAGAAAGGCATGCCCGGGCATGACTGTATCACCCGCGTTCCATTTATTATTCGTTATCCGGAAAAAATACCGGCCGGAAAAGAAATTAAAGATCTGACAGAAGCTGTTGATTTTGTACCCACCATGCTTGATTTTGCCGGAATACAAATTCCGTCTTTTATCCAGGGAAAATCACTCAAGCCTCTGCTGGAAAATAAATCATCCTCCCCCTTACGGGACGATATTCTGATTGAGCATTTTGCACCGGGTGAAAAACGGGAAATTACCGTAAAAACCGCTGAATATATGTATTACTGCAATTCCGGCGGAAAAGAACTGCTTTTTGACCGTAAAAAAGACCCCGATGAGATCACTGATGTATCTGCAGAAATGGTTTATCGGAGCGCTCTTGCCGATATGCGTAAACGCATGATCGTACGTATGCAAAATTCAGCCTGGAATAACCAGGAGCGGATAGTGCAGTACTAACGGTAATTTACAAACTGCAGAGGCAGCGGATAATCTTTCTCTTTAACCAGATTAATTGTTTTTTGCAGATCATCTTTATCAGGACCGCTTACACGGATCTGTTCATTTTGAATGGCGGTTTTTACCTTGATTCCGGATTCTTTAATATCTTTGGCGATTTGTTTGGCCATTTCTTTTTCAATACCCTGTACAACTTCATAGATTATACGTACCCCGCCGCCAGATGAATTTTCCGTTTTTTTTTCCTGTAAGGCTTTACCGGAAACGCCTCTTTTTGCCATTTTGGAAAGAACAATGTCTTTTATCTGTTTTACCTGAAAATCGCTGGGAGCTTCGTAAGTGACGATTTTCTCTCCCCGGTTAAAAATAATCTCTGCTTTTACATTTTTAAAATCAAAACGATTTTTAATTTCTTTCAGGGCATTATTAATAACATCATCTATTGCCTGTAAATCAACCTGGGCTGATATATCAAAACTGTATTCCTGAGCCATAATTTCTCCAGATATTTATAAATAGCACTGTATCAGATATTAACGTGTCTTTTTAATTTTTTCAAGAGCAAAAAAAATGCCCTGGCGGGGATAACCAGGGCAAAAGGAGGTAGTTAGTTGATATAGTAGAATTGATAGGAAATTGATTTGATAGAGTTATTATAAGTCTAATTTAATGAAATAGCAATAAAAAAACATGCCGGATAACATTATTTACTATAAATTTGAGACATAATGTCTCAATTGAAAAAATAGTTAATTTTTCTTGAAATTTCACAATTTCAGCCTTTTTAACCAATAACAGCAGGGGAATTCTCGTATGGGTATGATTTTTTTTCTTGGGTACGCGTCATATTTAGTCTGCAGAAATACTTGACAACATGGGGCATCCTCTCTTTTCTCCTACCGTGCAATTTATTTCTATAATATAGAAAAAGCCCGTCCCTGTGCAAATATCAGGTAAAGATGTTATAATAACCGGAAATTTAAAACGTTAATTGGATTAAAATTTTGCAAATTCGTTTTTTAGGTGTAAGAGGATCCATTTCGGCACCTGATTCGCGCACCAGATTTAAAATCGGATGTAATACGTCTTGTATCGAACTGCTTAACAACAGCGGACAGCGGCTGATCCTTGATATGGGAACAGGTCTGGTAAAACTAAATAATTATTACCGGGAAAACCCCAAAGAAACCGACATTTACTTTGTTCTCAGCCATACCCATATTGATCATATAATAGGGTTTCCGTATTTTGCGCCGATTTTTATACCAAAATACAATATTCATATTTTTGCGCCAGACATGCCCAGGTATTCAGTAAAAGAAGTTTTTGAAAATCTTATGTCAACACCCTTTTTCCCGGTAAATCTGAAAGAACTTAAAGCTTCTATTCATTTTCATTTTTTAACAGAAAAAAAAACCGTTAAAATAAACGGTTTTGATATTTACCCGCGTGCGCATATACATCCGATTACTTGCTACGGATACCGCATTAACGCAGACAACCGCTGTTTTTCGTACCTTACGGATATAGAGCATTTTGATCGTTTCGATGAACGCGCTGTAGAAACCGCTGAAGGATCGGATGCCATGGTGCATGACAGTCAGTATTTTCCGCGTGAATTTCCCCAATACCGTCATTATGGGCATAGTACCTACGAAGAAGCAATAAAGGTCAAGCAGCTTGCGCAAAGCCGCAAGCTTTATCTGTTTCATTATGACCCGCTGCGTACCGATGATGATCAATATAATATGCTTGAACTTGCAAAAGAGATTGATTCAAATGTAGAGCTTGCGTGTGAAGGCGATTATATAAAAATCGGCGGATAAATTTATTTTCTGCTTATACTGTCAATCTGGGTAAGTTCTTCAAGAGAAAGCAGTTTTTCAAGATTAAGCAGAATTACCAGACGATCTCCGATTTTTCCCATTTTTTCTATGTACCTGGTGTTGATGCCGGAAGAAAATTCCGGCATATCCTGAATATTGTCCCTGCTGAAAGTCAATACATCCGAAACGGTATCTACTACCATCCCGATGGTTTTAAGATTTTTTTCTTCTGCTCCGGTTTTGGCAACAATTATTACCGAATTTTTACCAGTTTCCTGGTGTTCCATATTAAATTTAGTGCGTAAATCAATAATTGGAATTACGTCTCCGCGAAGATTGATGACTCCTTTGATAAAGGGCGGTGTGTTGGGTATGCGGGTTAATACCGGGAGGGAATAAATTTCCTGAACAGAAAGGATTTTGACGCCGTATTCTTCATTACCCAGTTTAAATGCCACATACTGATTTTCCGCATCCGTACTCATTTGCCGGTAAAGCGAATCGGCCTCGTCAAATTTGTTTACGTCAGTTTTTTCTTTTTGCTGATCAGCCGCTGATGTTTCCATACTCGCCTCCTGCCTCATTTCAATTATAGTATATGAAAAGTGAAAATGCAAAAAAAACGGGACTTTTTAAGAATTCCTGATTTTTGTGATAATACATTATTCATGTTAATATTTACCCATCTGTTTGCACAGATTTACAGAGGGCACAAACCCGGTTTGGTACTGAAATTCAAGCAATGCCTGATAATAGCAACGCGTTTTTCCGCTGCAGTTTTTCACCCGATAAAAAGCATGTTACACTTCACCTGTATCCGCCGGCAGGAATGGGCAAACTGCTTAAAGACCAGGATATTTTTTCCGAACTAAAAAAGCACGGATTTTACTTCAGCGATTCGAAAGCGCTGATTAGTACCAAAACCGAAGAAGTCAATCTTCTAAAGAAAAAAATTGAAAATCTGATTATTGATCAGGATATTTCCCAGGCTTATAAACTATCCAATTTTTTAATTATAAAAACCGCAGAAAACAACATGAAAGCATATCTTGACGCTTTCATACCTGAAGATTACCCTTATGTTTTAAAAGCCGTACAAATCAGGGATTTTATTTCCTCAAGAAAAATTATTCCCAATCTTGCAGAAAATATTTACTCCCGTATTGCCGATCAGTTAAACAGCGAACGCGGCCGGCAAATCCGCGGAATTCTTATAGCTAAAGGCGAAGGACCGGCGGAAGGCGCTCCCGCCAGGCTGATGCTTCATAAAAACTTTACCATTAAAATGAGTTATACCGAAAAAACAGTTAAAAAATCCGCCGGAAAAAAAAAGAATATTTTTCTGCAGATAATATCCGGACAGGAAAATAAAAATAATGAAGAAATTATTGTGCATCATGAAAAGCGTACTGACTGCCTGCTGACGGAAAAAACCCTAATTGCCCGCATACAGCTGCCCAAACAGCCGTCTTTCGGCAGGGATATTTTCGGGCAATCCATAAAACCCCAAAATGCGGATGTCTCCGCGAAAGTACCGGAATTAAAATGCTCGGAGGATATTGCAGTCAGCAAACAGAAAGAATGCATAGATTATATAACGGCAAACGCAGGCTTCGGACGCGTTATTGACAACCGGTATATTGAATTGATTCCCCAAATTGACGGAAATTTTTCAATCAATATTTCCAAAGATGTGCAGTCGGCAAAATTATCGATGATCGCCCCCAACGAAGCCGGAAAAAAAATTGAAATGTCCGATATCGAAAATCGCATCAGGGATTTAAAACTTGGCGAATATAACCGCGGATTAATAGCTGAAAAACTGGAACAAATTAATTCCCGCTCGCAAAAAGAAATTTATAATATTATAATTAGCCGCGGGATTCAGCCGGTAAACGGCTGTGACGGCTTTATTGAATATCTGGTAAAGGAAAATGCCATTCTCGGGCACAGCGGAAACGAACGCGTCAATCACCGGACTTTTTATACCCGGGAACATGTAAAAAAAGGTCAGGTTCTTGGAATCATACACCCTCCCGGCCCGCGGGGTACTGATGGACAAGACGTTTATGGCCATAAAATTATATCCCAGCCCGGCAAACCTGCAGCAGTTAAAACCGGACAGGGAGCAGTAATTAATCCGGAAAAAACTAAAATTATTGCCGACGCAGACGGCATAGTGAAATTTTCCCAGGACGGATCTGTTTATGTCAGCGATGAATTTACGGTAGAGGGCGATATTTCCTATAAAACCGGCAATATTAAATTTCCCGGCGATGTTGTAATTACCGGCAGTGTACTGGATGCTTTTCACGTTTCAGCCGGAGGGGNNGATAACAGTTGAAGGGCATTTTAAAGGCAAGGATACGGGGAAAATTTCCGCCGAAAATAATATTTTTGTGCAGATTGCCGAAAACGGATCGCTCAGCGCCAAGGGGAATATTTTTATCGGCAAATACGCCTATAATTCAAAACTGCGGGCGCTTGGCAAAATTACCGCGGGACGGGACAGCGTACCGGGAAGAATTATCGGCTCCGTAATTTTTTCCTATTACGGAATAGAAGCCGCTTTTATCGGCAAGGAAAGCGCAGTACGCGGCAATAAAATATATCTTGGATATCATTATGATAATCTTCACAAGTATCATATAGCAGCGCATGAAGCTGCCCAGTTAAAAATTGAAATCGCCCGGCTTGAGGCTTCGGGAATTCCCGGCCGGGAAAAACTTCGCACCGAATACGAAAAACACCTGCGTTATAAGGAAAAACTTGCCGCTTGTCTTTTTAATCCCGCCCGCGCCGAGATCAGGGCGCAGCAGATTTTTCCAAAACTTACTGTGATTTTTCAGAATGAAGAAACAGATATAGACGTTGTGCTTAAAGACGCCTTGTTAGTGATGGAAAACGGTGCGCTGAGCATTAATGAAAAAAAGAAAAACACCTGACCGGGAGTTTCCGTTATCTGATGGTAAAAAGCTTGTCCATATGCCCGAGCCTGAGTATTTCAAATACGGTTTCCGGAACATCAATGAGCATAAAAATTTTATTTTCTGCAGAAAATTTTTTATGCAGAACTACCAGCATGCCAATCGCGCTGGAATCGATATAATCAAGATGCTTCATATCAATGATTATTCGGGTAAATCCCTCAATCTGTTTTAATATTTCGCTTTTTACCTGCGATATGTTTTCAAGGGAGAGTTCTCCGCCCGGCCGGAAAAGAACCGTATCGTTGGTTTTTTCTATCTGCATAATTCACCGTCTGCCTGTTATAACAACTGAAAACAAAATTAGTGCAAATCTTTTTTTCCCAGGGCAGAATCAGCCTGCCGGGCAAAAATTACAAGCCCTGCAGCTACAGCTGTTTTCCGTCCGTTTTTAATCTCCCGCAGACCGGTCTGGCGGGGATTTATATTAAAGATGGAATCAAGACTCTGCAGTGAAGAATAAATGCCGAAATTGGCGCCGCCGCCGCCGGAGTCAAATACTATCGTAGCCGGGTGATAGGTGTAGCTGTGATCGGTATTTTTTTTCAGGGCCATGGCTGCCCGTTCGCAGTAGCGTTTTTCATCAATTTTTCGCAGACCGGTAAAGTTATAGACGGTAAAAACCAGACTCCTGTTTTTTTTATGCTGGAACATGCATAAACAGGGGATCTTGCCGGTTCTTTCCAGAGCCTGATTGATAAGGCGGATAGGTGAATTTTCCGATTGCTTGCGCAGAAAACCGTTATGTTCCTGCTTGTATTTTTCAAAAAGCGAAAGCGCCTGCTCGCGATCGGACGGCTGCTCCAGATCAAGCGACGGCCGGTGCGTACGGGCCAGATAATCTATCTGCTGGGCTTTAATGGCATTAGTCATGGTTTCATTGAGATAATACAGCAGTGATGATTCCATGTCTCGGAATTGCCCGGACTGCAGGCTGGCCTGATCAAAACCGGCAGATAAAAAATACCGGCCAAGAAAGGATTCAAGCTGTCCGGCAATCGCCTGGCGGGTTTTTTTCCCGGTTGCAGATTCATCCATGGTAACCGACGCTACGGCGCTGAAGAACAGACAGGAATTATGATCAGCGTACATAGGCAATATTGCTTTTTGTCAGCCAGCCGGTTTGTCCCCCGGGCATCATTACAAGCGCCCAGTCTCCGCGCTCTTCTTTAATGACAAATTCCGCTCCTTCGTGAATCTGGTAAGCAGCGGAATAATCGTCTCCCGGGGCGTTCTTCAGTTCAATTTTTTCAGACAGCAGTACTCCCTGCAGGCGCGCATAATCAGCTCGGTACCTGATCAGGGCGGATAAAAAAGTACCGGACCAGCATAAAATTCCGATTACAAATATTCTAAACATTATACTCCTGTAAGTTTTCCCGCTGCCGATAAAAAACAACGATAAAAAAATACATGAAAATGCGAAAAAAAACAGCGCTGCCAGTGTAAGCTGGTGCAAATTGAAATTATAGTAAAAGAAAAAAAAGGTTTTTAATAATATATTCGGCTCATGTTCCTCGAAAGCGTCCAGCCGGTGCTCGCGGGCAAAAGCCAGGTTGACCTGCACATCTTCATCGTTTTTTATTAATTGTGCTTTTCGGTAATATAAAACGGCATACGCCAGCGCACCGCGCGGCTGTTCCTGGGTCTGAAAAATTTTAAACCAGCAGTTTCCCATGTTGAAAAATAATTTAAAACTTTCCGCGCCGGTTTCAGCTTTACGGTAAAACAGAAGAGCGTCGCGGTAATTTCCGCGCCGCAGGGCATCATTACCCTGTTGAAAATATAATTGTGCTTCGCCGGCGGTTAATAAACCCGTACAGAAAAAAAACAGCAGGATTTTCATGATAACTCCCTGAAAAATTTATTTGTA
>DNNS01000074.1 GCA_003497555.1 Spirochaetia bacterium | reverse complement strand
TCATTGTTTCGGGTGTTCAAGCTGAACATGATGACTCCTTGGTTTTATACTTTTTCTGTCTATAAAAAACGACGGTATTATTAAGTTTTCAGATTTCGCGTCCGGATTATTTATTTTTTTTATAAGTTCGCTTACGGCCGCAGCTGCAAGTTCGTTCTGGGGTTGTCCAATGGTAGAAAGAGGAGGGTAAAAATATTCTCCGAGTTCGATTCCGTCCATTCCTACCATGGAAATATCGTCCGGTATTTTAAAACCGGCTTCGCGTATACCCTGCATTAACAGGGCCGCATCATAATCAGCCGCGGCAATAACGGCATCGGCATATTTGTCTTTTGCGATTTTTTTCCCGAGACTTATGAGAGGCTCTTTTCCGGTATAATAAGGATCTTTATAAATGATTTGTTCCGGTCTGATTTTATATTTTTTGCATATTTTACAGTATGTTTTATACTTGATGATATTTTCCGGGTCATGCGCCATAACAATTCTCTTATGCCCGCTTGTAATAAGCTTTCCGACAGCCTGGTCAAACCCGGGCTCCAGATCTGCCGACACACAGGAAATATTTTTAATTCTGCCTGCAATGAGTACGACCGGGAGTTTTTCTTCAATGATTTTTTTATAATAAGCCGAATTCGCCGGCAGTCCCCGGTTGTAAAATATAATGCCGTCAGCAGAACCTTCCAGCAGGAAATCAAAGCATTCAAATTCTTTGTCAAAATTCCATTCGGTAACCATTATCTGCAGACGGTACCCTGCCTCATTTGCCGCTTTCATCATGGCAGCGGCTTTTTCGGCGAAAAAAGGAGATTTTATATCTCCGCAGATAAACCCGATCACATTGGTTTTTTTATTGGATAAGGCGCGTGCCAGATAAGACGGTTTGTATTTGAATCTGTCAACAGCCTGCCGGATTCTTGTCTTGGTTTTTTCCGCCATATGAGCTGAAAGAGGATGACTGTTCAGGTACATTGATACCATTGATTTGGAGACTCCTGCTTTATCGGCGATTATTTTTAACGTTGCTGCCATTTTTATTGAACCGGTTCAATAATTATAATTCATTTTTTATTAAATGTCAATATCATGACGAAAATTTTATTTACCGGCTTCATCGAAATTTATGATCAGTACGATCATCCCGTTCTTAAGCTTTTAAATTTTATAAAATAAATACTTCCATTTAAAGTAAAAAAAAACCGGGACTTTTTAAAGATTCTATTTTATTAACATTTTTATTAAATCATATTAAAATATAGCAAATTACTGAAATTAGAGCCGTCATGTTTCAGGAGTACACACAACTCATAAAAAAAATATAAACACCGGCTTTGCCGGTGGACACGGCGAATACGGAAGTAAACGGGCAGGCCTTTTATTATCAGCAGCGCGAGAGCGGTCTTCAGGCTTCTCTTTATATCTTCCGGAACAATATTTTCAGGCGGTTAAATTATTTTTACAAGAGAGGTTAATTATGAAAAACATTTTATTGCCGGTTTTTATTTTACTGATAACAGGCTGCGCTACCGGAGCCAGGCAGCTTGATACTTCCAAACAAATGTCTTCCGATACCGGCGAACTAACACGCAGCGAACTGGAATCTGCTGCCGGAAAATTCGCCGGAGCGGTCAAGGCTCATTTTCAGGCGCACCCGGAAGCAAATGGAATTTTTGTTGCTCTCCTCCCGACACGCAATGACACATCAGAACAAATCCCGGTTGAGGTGCTTGACAATGCCCTGGTGGACAGTTTACGCAAAAACGGTATTTTCACTATACGCACCCAGGACAGATCCCAGGCGCTTAAAGAAATGGAATTCAGCATGACCGGTCTGACCGACGGTACGCTCTCAGCCGGCAAAATGAAATCCCCCAATTACTTCATTAAGATAGATATCAGCGAAAGCATGTTTTCCAATCAGGGGAAAAAAATCATTGAGCAGATTATTAATATCGAACTCAGAAATGTTGAAACCCAGGTTGTGACTGTAAGTGACCGCATGGCTTTCCGACGGCAGGTGCAGAAGGCCGGAGGTACCGGCTGGTGAAAAAAGTCCTGATCTGTTTTCTTTTGCCGGTAATTCTTTTTATTTCCTGTACAACCAATTACGCCGTACGCCTGGCAAAAACCGAAGACCTTTTTTATAAAAAAAATTATGAAAAAGCCGTGGATACCATCAGACCGCTTGCGGTCGAAGCCGGGGAGCGCGACAAGCTCCTGTTCCTGATGGAAGCGGGTGTTATAATGCATACCATGGGCGAATATGAAAAAAGCATTACAGCTTTTAAACAGGCTGATGAAATCGCCGAAACCATAAAAAAAAGCGTAAGCAAACAGGTGCTTTCGTTTATTGTAAATGACCGCATGGTGAATTTTACCGGTGAAAATTTTGAAAGAGTGCTTATTAAATTCTATATTGCGCTTGATTACTGCATGCTTGATGATCTCGAAAACGCCCGCCGGTATTTCCGCAAAGCCGATTACGAGCTGAAAGAAATGAAATACGACGATGCCGCCTGGAAACAAAACTGCGCAGCCCGTTATATCGACGCGGTAATTGCCGAATTTCTCGGTGAATACAATACTGCACGGGTGGAATATAAAAACATCGAACAGCTGAATATAAAAGATATTTCCGGCGAGCGCTATGTTTTGGGAGTAAAAGAAAACGACAGCTCCGATATAAGTCAATATCAAAAAAACAGCCGGGAGCTTGCCTGTTTTTCCTCGTCGCTTTCTGCCGCTGCATACAATACCAACATGGGAGAGCTGGTTATTATTCATCAATCCGGACTGGCTCCGGTAAAGTCTTCCCGCGGCCGCCTGTTTGACGATGCATTTTTTAAAGACGCGCTTACAGTCGCCATCGGCGCCGCCCTGGTTGCCCAGGGAGCAGCTCTTTCCACAACTGCGGTTATCGCCATGCTCGGCAGTGCTGAAAATCCCATTCCCGAATATAAAATACGCGATGCCGGAGAAATTCCGGTAATCAGTATAAATAATGTACCGATCAACGCTTTTTATGTAATGAATAATTACGGACAGACCGCCATGTATAATTTTAACGATGAATATAAAAGTATTGTAACAAAAAATGTTGCTTCCATAGCAACCAAGGTTACGGCTGCTGCTGTCGCTTCACATATCGCCAGTAAAAAAATCGAAGAAGCTTCCGGCGGCAATCCCCTGGTGGGATTATTAGCCAGGGTTACAATCGGCGCTACTACCGGGGCCGGAGTAGCTGCATCCATCAAGCCCGATCTGCGCTGCTGGCGGCTTTTGCCCAATGATTTTCAAATTGCACGTATTTTTCTGGAACCGGGAGAATATTCCATTTCTTTTTTATTTAAAGATCCGGGACGCAATACTTCGCCTTATCCCGGTAAAATTATGATCAAACCCGGAAAGCCGGTTTTTTTAACCATGCGCAGTTATATTGTCAGATAATAGTACCCGGCCTATAGATCAACTATAATATGCCCGTCTGACTTTCTCACCTGGTAAATTTTAAGGTTGCCGACCTCCGATGAGCTGCTCTTACCGGTAATAATATCAAAGGAATACCCGTGGATTGGACAGTTCAGCCGTCCTGCTCCATAAACCGAATCAA
Organism: Spirochaetia bacterium; assembly: GCA_003497555.1. Taxonomy (GTDB): domain Bacteria; phylum Spirochaetota; class UBA12135; order UBA12135; family UBA12135; genus UBA12135. The sequence continues at coordinate 3,399 of DNNS01000074.1, read as the reverse complement.
CAATCGGACCGTTTTCATGAGGGCATTTTGCGTCTGCGGCAATCCATTTCCCATCCCTGGTATGAAAGAGTGCAATGTCCCCGGCTTCCGTTCGGAAAACCCGGGCGCTGCCGGGCTGCAGATCACTGATCTCGCATAACTCTGCTGAATTTCCGGCGCTGTTAAATGGAATTATTTTATCAGGTTCGTTATCGTGATTGATTTCCTTTTTCCAGGGATCATCACGGCTGTCCAGCACGGCTTGGAAATCATTTTCAAGACTATACAGGTTTTCCGGCGTATCGTACAGAACAGCGTCAGTAATTTTTTCCAGGCCGATCCGCATAACAAACAGAGCAGTGCGTTCCAGATACTTTGCATGCCTGCGGTAATATTCATAAAAACGATCAGCAATCCTGATTACCTCTGTATGCGTTTTAACCCTCGTAATTTTTTTGGCAGGTTCAACCCGTGCGCCGCCGCTGCCCCCGATAAACAGATCCCAGCCGTCTTCTACCGCTACCACGCCGAAATCCTTGATTGTAGCCTCGGCACAGTTTCTGGGGCAGCCGGAAACTCCCATTTTGAATTTTGCCGGACCCGGTGTGCCATGGTAACGGTCGCACAGTTCTTCGCCCAGAGCCATGGAATCGCCCAATCCGAAGCGGCAGAATTCAGAACCAACGCAGGATTTGGCTGCGCGGAATGTTTTGGCATAGGCATAACCGCTGTCCATGTTTATCATTTTCCAGACATCTTTAAGGTTTTTCTTGTCAATGGAATAGAGTCCAATACGATCGGCGCCGGTGATTTTTATAGTGAGATTGTATTTTTCTGCAGCCGCGGCTATATTGCGGAGCTGATCCGGGGCAGCTTGACCGCCATGAATTCTTGGAATTACGCTGAATCTGCCGTCTTTCTGAATATTGGCAAAATAGCGGTCATTGACTGCTTTGGAGTTATATTCAATATTATATTTGCCTTTATATAAATAATGCAGCAGATAATCAACGCCGTTCTGGCTTTTAGCGTCTGCGGTAAATCCGTTTGCAGCCGTGAATACTGACGAGACCGATGTATATCCCTTCTGCAGAATGAACGCCGACAGTTCTTCGCGGGTCATGGGAATACCGGGTACATAATATTTCTCTGCNNGGATTTACGGATCTTTCCGGCGGATACGCCGTTGCAGTCGCAGATCGGGACATCATCCGGCCAGGCCTTGGCGTCTGCGGGGATCTCTGCGGCGCCGGCGCCGGGGAACAACAGGTCGGCTCTTCTTGGCGGCAGCGGAAGCCTGGCGGTGAATTGCACAGCAATGGCGTCCGAGTTCAGATCTTCCCCGACCAGATTCGCACCAATCAGTTTATCGTCCCTGATAACGAGCTTCTTATAAATCAGGGCATTATGATCTTCGTAAACCGCGATTTCATCTCCCGGTTTTTCATTAAACCGGCCCATCGTAATGACAGGAATATCGCTCTTTAACCGTGTCGGGGGAATTGCAGATCCTTCGTAATATTTTTTTTCCCCACACAGCACGCCTGCAAGAATTCTGGCCTGATCCCAGACCGGCGCTACCAGACCGTACAATTTTCCCCGGTGTTCACAACATTCCCCTGCTGCAAAAATTCCGGCTGCGCTGGTTTCGAGCGAATCATCAACCACAATGCCTTTATTTGTCCGCAGCCCCATATCCTGCGCCAGCTTGATATTCGGTTTAATGCCGGTATTAAAAAAAATGGCATCAAAATTCAGTGTTTTCCCGTCACGGAAAACCGCAGTAAGAGTACTCTGCTCTGCTTCGATAATTTCCGTAACCGCATTGTTCATAATAAAAGTAAAGCCTTTGGCCTCAAGCTTTTTCTGCAGGAACAGCCCCGCGTCCCCGCAGAGCTGGAATTCCATAAGCGATTCAACCAGATGCGAGACTGTAATCTGCTTTCCGAGTTTTTTTAGTCCCAGAGCCAGTTCCAGGCCAAGAAGTCCGCCGCCGATAACCAGCAGTTTATTCCGGCTGTGCAGGCAGGAAACGGCTTTCTCTACATCCCCGATATTTCGCAAAGCAAATACTCCCGGCAGATCGGTTCCCCTGAGCCGGGGGATAAAAGGAACAGCGCCGGTTGCAAGTACCAATGTATCATACGGATAAACGGTATTATCCGACAGCCTGACCTGTTTGATCACATGGTCGGCCGCAATTACCGGTTGACCGAAAATACCGGTTACACCGTTTGTGCGGAACCACTCATCGGTGTGTGTCCAGAAATCCGGGAGATCATCCGTCTGCAGACGATTCACCAGTTTAATCCGGTTATATACTCCGCCCTTTTCCTCGCCGATGACTGTGATGTCATACAAACCGGAGCCGCGTTCCAGCAGTTCTTCCGTAAGTTTTCCGGCAGCCATACCTCCGCCGACAATAACCAGTTTTTTTCTTTTCTGCATAGCTGTCTCCGCTCAGGTTGTTTTCAGGCCGGATGGCGATGAAATGAACGCGTACGTACCGCCGATTAAAAATCCGCCTCCTATGACATTGCCGAGGGAAACGATCAGGATATTACGCGCATAGCCGGCCCAGGTTATAGAGTCGCCGTGAGCGCCAAAGAGCGGTATAGCCAGCAGTGTCATGTTGGCGACGGAATGTTCAAATCCGCTGGTTATAAATGCAAAAAGACACCAGAAGATCACAAAAATTTTCGCGGTATCTTCCTTGACCCGCATGCTCATCCATACGGCGAGACAGACCAGCATATTGCACAGAATACCGCGGATTAAGAGCTCAAGAAACGGCGCGTGTATTTTCAGATCAGTGATTTTAAGCAGCAGATTCGCTGTGCTGCTGCTTGGCAAGCCCGATAATGAAAGCAGCCAGGCTAAAAACAGTGAACCTATGCAATTGCCGATAAAACTCCAGGTCCAGATCAGAAGTGTATCGGCCAGGGTTGTTTTCCCGGAAAAGTTACCAATCAGCATGACCATGTTGTTGCCGGTGAATAATTCTGCGCCGGCTATGATAACCAGTGTAAGGGCGATTCCGAAGGAAACTCCCATGAGAATTTTTACGGACGGCGAGTTCTGCTCGGCAAAGGCGCCGCCGATAGTGAAGATCAGAAATATTCCAAACCCCACATAAATACCGGCTAATATGGACGAAAAAAGATATTTAAGCAGATTGTTTTTCAGCATGCTGCGTTTGGTTATTGCGGATTCGGCGAATTTTTCGATTGTATCCTGATACATAAATTCCTCCGGAACGAATAGTTAAATTTATACATAATTATAACTATTCATATAGGAATAGTCAAGTACCTATAATTCCATTTAAAGCAAAAAAACTGTAACTTTTTGTATACACTCAGATTTTACTTTTTTTAACACGAAGAGAATATCACAATAAGAAATCTTGTTTTTTCAAGA
>DNNS01000088.1 GCA_003497555.1 Spirochaetia bacterium | reverse complement strand
CAGGGATCAAGCTGTACGGGAAGAGAAACCGTATTGCCGTTTAAATCAATATAATTTCCCATTTCCGGATTAATAGCCGTTACAGCGGTCCGGTTGGTATTTACCATAATCAGGGAATGGTCATTTTCATTGATAACGGCTTCTTTCATCCCGATCTGATCAAGGTAAATGATATTGCCGCTGTTGATCGAAAAGGTAATCCTCACATCGCTATCCGTATTGGTTGTGTTAAAAAATAATTTATATACAGTCGGGGCAGTATAAATCTGAATATTCTGTCGAAATCCGAGATTCTGTTTGCTGTCATGATTTTCACTGATTGTAACTGATGAACTGCCGTTTGCTGCAGCCGCAATTGTGAAACTGACTTCATAAGTCACCGACTGCAGTATACCAAAATCATTTATCCAGAAACTGCCGTTGGAAATATCGGCCGCAGCTTTCAGACAGTATCCATCTAATACGCCGGATACCGCAGACAGGGTAATCGCGCCTGCGCTTACATAGGGTAAACGCGGCCAGCAATTTTCCGTTTCCACGGCACTATTAAAATCACTGTTGGGAATATTATTCTGCCCGGTTATTTCATACGGCAGCAGGTTGTCGGCTGCGGTATTTTTCCGGGAATGAGTTTCCTGATTAATCAGAGATTGAACATCGGAAAGCGACCATGATTCGATTATCCGATCGCCAGCCGGAATTGAGTCATATGTTCCGTTTTCATAAAAATCCCTGAAAATAATATTTTCCATAAAAGGATTTACAAAAGTGTTATAATCGGATATTGACCTGAAATCATTGATGTTCATGTATAAGCTGCTGTCTCCGATATTGAATATGTTCGTATTGATTGCATGTTTATTTACATGACAGATATTATTGGTTAATACATTGGCAAAGATATTTTCAGGGCCGGAAGGCCACCAGTCTCCGACCTGTGAACTTTCATTAAACCCGATAGAATATTTTTTGCTGCTGTAAATAATATTATTAAAACAAATATTGCTGCGCGCATTATGAAAAAAACATCCGATATCGCCCGGATTGATAATAATATTGTCATGTAAAATCCATTGTGAAGAATTATCATCCAGATATATGCCTTTGATTGTACTGTATATTCCAATACCCTCATGAGTGCCGATTCCGTTCATAATAATATTATTCCGGATATAATTATTGCCTGTGATAATACTTGTACCTCCACTTATCGGAGCATTATCCCAGGAATAAATTCCTCCGCCGTCGCTGTATTTATAATTGTAAGACTGTACCAGGTTGGCGTTTATATTCAGTCCCTCTTTGGCAGAGGCATTAATGCCCGAGTAACCGGTACTTCGGATTGAATTTTCCGAAACTTCTCCCCGGTCAGCCCGGGAAATGCGGATACCGGTGTATTCAATATCAGCAAGATCATTGCCGCTGATAATCGGATTTTTACACCAGTCTCCGTCAATGCCGTTTTTGGTACAGGTTTTTATAATGTTGTTTTTTATAACAATACAGTCGCACATGGCGGATGATGTTCCAAGCAGCATAATTCCATTACTGCTGACATTTTCAATATTATTACCGGTGATTTCTATGCCGTCAGCCTCTTTAACGCTGATTGCGGATTTTTTATAGAATTGAAATGATAAATTTTCAATTTTGATATAATCCTGATCAGGATTGATTGTAATTCCCGAGTCCCTTGCGCTTCCCTCCATGTCAGCCAGTTCAAGATCAATACCTGCGGGTCTGAAAAAATATATATTGCCGGTTTTATTATCATAAAACCATTCTCCGGCTGCATCCAGTTCCTCGAAAACATTTTCTATATAAAAACCCCAGCCGACTGCATATTTGTCATATAGCAGATCGGTTTCCAGTACCAGTTTGCCGGTAAGCGCATCCCAGGCAGAAATTTCGCGGATCGAGGAATTCCACGCTGCATCCATTACAAAAGCCCGGGCATTTATCCAGTAAGGACGATCCGGCAGATTGGCTGGATAAAAATAGGTTTTTCTGTCTTCTTCAAGTTCTGCAAGTGCGCTGATGGCGGTAAACCCGGCATTCGGATATCTGGCCAAAATCTGTTTTTTGCCGTCAAGATACAATTCGGAAACCGCTGACAGTATATGGGTATAATATATATCCCCGCTGTAATTAATCCATCCGGTAATTTTTATTGCTCCATTTAAAAGCGGAGCAGCGCCGGTGCCGTAGGCGCCTGTTATTATTTTATTGTTTTCAGCGCCCTGCATATTCGGATGTATAAAACTTTCCCTGAAAACGCTTCCCCGTTTTAATAAAATACTTGTTCCTTCCATGATATCGTAGTTTGTTAATTTGGCAAGAGTTTTCCATGCCTGATCAGGAAGCAGGCCTGTATTGTTATCATTGCCTGCTGCGGAGTCTATATAAACAGCAGTATTAAAGAGCGTCGGCGCATCAAGATCAAAAAGTTCAAAATTATCAATGGAAATTTTACCGGTAGAGCTGAATTTTACAACAGCAAATACATCATTATCATTAACCGCAGGAGTAAATTCAAACTGAAATTTTTTCCAGGAACCGGCAATTGCCAGTTTNNCAATTTTACTTTATAGCGATGTCCTGCATATAATGGAATGCCAAGCTGCCTGATGCGTATTTCGCCGTCTGTATACGATGTACATTCTATTTTTTGAGCTCCATACCCGGTGTAGGCTTGCGGATCTTCCGAACAGAGAGTAATGTTATTACCGTATGAACCGTTTATCCAGTATGAAGCCAGGCCGGAGGAAAATATTCCCTCCATTCCGGGATTTTTGGTCTTTGAAATCCGGTACTCCTTGTCTTCCGGATAGGCTATGATTCTGTCAATGGAAATATCAGCTATATCGGTTATATTTGCACTGGACCTGCGCAGCTGCAGACAAATACCGGAACCGCTTATCTGAACATTGTTATCCGACCAGTCGGTTTGCATAATACTGTGGGAATGCAGTATATTGGTTGAACCTTCCGGCCAGAATAATTTCAGGGAATAACTGCCGGAATCAATTGCCATACTGAGGCTCGCGGGGATATTCTGCAGAATTATCCCGCTGAAATGGGTTTCCGTTACACCATTTTTTTTTTGCTGTACAGTGAGCAGCCTGTCATTATAGATATTTATAAAAAAACCGTCATCAGCCGCATAAATGTTGGCGCGGTTTTTGGGTATAATATGCATTGCCAGTTGATGAGAACCGGGAGTTCCGGCAAACTGAATTCCGGTAATTGTATAAAAAATTTTATCAGAGAAAAAGTTTAATTCGTTTTGAACATCGCATTTCAACTGGATATTGGGATTATCCCCGCTGCCGCTGAGAACTGCCCTGATTTTACCTCCGGCTTCCGACGGATCATCCGTTTGCCCGTTAAGCTTGACAAATGACCAGAAATTATTGATAAAATCGCTGTTGGTTATAATGCCATTTTCAAAAGTATCTATAAAATCAGCCTGGCAAAAACTACCTAAAATGATAATGATAAGAAAATTTAAAAAAATATGGTTTTTCATAATACCCCCGATTTGTGGAAACGTTTACACGCTACATTCTGTTTTTATTTTAATACATTATTTTTAAAATGTACATGGTAAAATTTGTCTTTATTATGTAAAAAACAGCAATTATTAACTCTGAAAAACATCCGGAATGATAAAGTTTTTTTTATTGCGGGAATTCATTGATATGGTTGTGATTTAATAATCCCGAACACCTTTCCTCGATTTTTCAATAATTACTTGCAGCAGAATTTAAATTTTTTTCCGCTTCCGCAAGGACATGGATCGTATGGATCGATATTTTTATATTTATCAGGATTTTCAAGTAAATCTTTTGCGATGTATGGAATTTTAATTTGCCTTAATTCAGAGTTGATCTGCCTTAAATCAAAATAATTATAATCATAATCACCCGCCCAATCTTTTTTTGCTTCGTATTCTTCATGTTCTTTATCTTTTAAAATTTCTATTAAATTGTAATATCCCGGAATGCTTCCGCAATCTTCAGGCGGACAGGCAAGTTCGCCTTCAAGACAAACAGCGTAAGTCATTTCATTTTCCATTGGAATTATTTTTTCGAGAATAATAGTATGCTGCCATGAATCTCCAAAATCATATTCATACTGAAATGCGGATTTTTCTTTTGTGATGAGGTCAATTGCCCTGTACTTGTTTTCATCTTTTTCATCATGGACTGAACTGCGTGTTAATGATAATTCGGAAAATATACTGTCAACAGAGAAATGGCCGTTTTCTTGGCCGGATCGATAAGAAGTTTTTTTAATAACAAATTGATGATGATGACAATTTTCCCAGCCCATAATAATCTGAATTATTTCATGTAAATCGGAAAGAGTTATGAAAGCCGGAACCTGGAATCTTCGCCAGATTTCGGGTTGTGTTTCATCAAGAACTATTTTTAATTGGTATATTAATTTTTCTGTTGTGTTTAATAATGCTTTCGCCATTTATCATTACCTCGTTTTTATAATTATATTATAGCATAACTGGTTATTTTTAAAAACTGCAGAATCATTTTATAATATCAGATGCAGAAAATAATATTCGCCTTGTTAATGTTTATAATTTCCTGCCAGACGCACATGAAAGTAAAAAATAAAAATCTTCATCCGGAAACAGCAGAACTGACTCAGCTGCAGCATCACGTTACCCGCGAATGCGGAACCGAACCTCCCTTTAGCAATGAATATTGGGATAACCATGAACCCGGTCTGTATGTTGACATTATTTCCGGCGACGTACTATTTACATCGCTTGATAAATTCGATTCCGGAACAGGCTGGCCCAGTTTTTCCAATGCTTACAGTGAAAAAAATATTCTGCTTAAGAAAGATACCGGCCATGGTATGATCCGCACTGAAGTCCGCAGTAAAAAAGCCGGTTCCCATCTTGGACATCTTTTTAATGACGGACCGGAACCTGGTAAAAAACGCTTCTGTATTAATTCCGCCTCCCTGCGTNNGCGGCTGTTTCTGGTGCATGGAAGGCCCGTTTGAAGAAACCCCCGGAGTATATGCAGTTGAAACCGGATATACCGGCGGAAATACCGGGAATCCCGAATACCGGGAAGTCTGTTCCGGAACCACAGGTCATCTGGAGGCAGTAAGAATATTTTTTGATCCGAAAACCGTAAGTTTTACAAAACTGCTTGAAATTTACTGGCGGCAGATTGATCCAACAGACACAGGAGGACAATTTTCCGATCGCGGGAGTCAATATCAGACAGCGGTTTTTTATAAC
>DNNS01000437.1 GCA_003497555.1 Spirochaetia bacterium | reverse complement strand
ATGGAGTTCTATCCCCGATTATCAAGCAGTCTGGAAATAGCGCTTAATTGTTATGACATAGAAGGCACAACGAAAGGGATATTGAAATTACTCGGTATTAAAGCACAGGATGTTAACAACTCCAAAGAGCTGCCTGATTCCGGAATAATTGTTATAGGAAGGAATTCACTTTCCGATTTTTTAAAAAATCATCCAGCAGCTTCTTTATCAAAAAAAATATCAGGCGGTCTGCGTGTACTGATTTTGGAGCAGAATCAGAGTTCTGTTTTCGGACCGTGGCAGCAGGAAATCAGACTGCGCGATCAATTTATTAAAATGCCTTATCATCCCATTCTGAGTGGACTTATGAATAAAAATTTCCGTAATTGGCACGGATGTGCTTCGCTTACAACTGCTTATTCAGAACCTGAAACCGCATCGGAATATATGCCCCATCTGCAGTTCCAAAATTATGGAACATGGGGATCGGAAGGTATTGTTTCTACTCTTCCCATACGAAGGCCTCAGCATGGAAATGTGCGTACCATTCTTGCCGGAGGGTTTGATCAGGAATGGGCATCTCTGATGGAATTTCATCACGGAAAGGGTCTTCTACTTGTCAGTCAGCTCGACATTTGCGGACGTACTTTACCGGAGCCGGCCGCAAATGAAATTCTGCTCAATATAGTCAAATACATGAGTTCATTTACTCCAATCGATTATGGTTCCATTGCCTGTTTGTGTTCAGACAAAAATCGTAAAATTCTAAGCCGTTTCCAACCGGAGATAACGCCGGATAAAGAGAAGGCAAAGTTGTTGATTGTCGATGCATCGAAGGAAAATACCCAGATAAAGAAACAGTGGCTTGAGACCCAGGTAAAAAAAGAAGGTAAAACAATGCTTGTTTTATGGCCTGATGAAAATGAGGACCTTGCATGGATAGATCCGGAAATCAGGCTGTCAAAATTTCAATTCCCGGACCGCTTTAAATCATTTTACAAGGCGATAGTTTCAGATGAAGAAAAAAATATCGGCTCGTTCTTAGGCATTACTTCCGAAGACCTGTTTTTTAAATTCTACCGGACGGAAATTCCTATAATTACAAAAACACCCGGTACGGGAAAGATTTATTTTAACGGTTTAATTGCTGTTATCAATATGGAAAAAGGAAAAGTCATTATCTGTCAGATCAATCCCGAACAGCACAAGGGCGAAAGAAGCTTCGTCAAAGCAGTTCGTTTCTGGTCGAATTTCCTTACTTCGAATAAAGTCCGCCTTAACTGGGATTTGCCTTTAAGCACGAATCCTCTCGAGCTATCTATGCGTACCTGGAAATTTAAAACCGATCCGGATAACCGCGGCGAAGCTGACGGTTGGATGTCCAGTGCTATTAACGACAGTTCCTGGAAAGATATTGCTATTGGAAAAAGCTGGGAAACGCAAGGCATCACCGAAGAAAATCCCAAAACCGATAATCCCCCGCGTACGTCGTATAACGGATATGCGTGGTATAGAATTAACGTGGAAATCCCGCCGGAACACCGGGATATGGATTTATACCTGCAGATTCAGGCTGTCTCCGGCGAAGATCACGCCTGGTTCAACGGCCGCATGATCGGCAAGACCATAATGGCCCAAGAAGGTTCGTATAATTACCGAAAATGCTGCCGAAACTATTCAATACCAAAAGAATTGATCACGCCCGCCGGGAAGGCTAATACCATCGCCATCCGCGTGAATAACATTATCGGCTATGGTGGTTTGACCAAAGTCCCGGTACGTATCATGGCCAGGGAGATCCCCAACAATACACCCCTGTTTCCGATGGAACAGGATTACATGCTGAATGATCCTTATCGGTTTGAAATGTATTAGGAAAGAATATGAATATTTTAAATCAAGTAAAAAACCCGGGCATGCTTAAAATCGAATAGATAATCAGAGAAAAGGTATTTTAACGAATGAACCGAAAACCTAACATCCTGATATTCAACGTAGACCAGTTCCGCGCGGACGCGCTGGGGCATCTCGGTAATCCGGCGGCTGTGACGCCAAATCTGGACCAGCTGGCAGAGACCGAGGCCGTTTCCTTCCGAAACGCTTTCTGCCAGAACCCTGTGTGCGTACCCAGCAGATGCAGCTTCATGACAGGCTGGTATCCGCATGTAATGGGACATAGAACGCAGCATTATCTTATGCATGAAAGCGATCCGGTACTGCTGAAGACCATGAAAGACAACGGCTATTTCGTGTGGTGGGCGGGACGAAATGACCTTATCCCCCCCCAGGTGTCTATAGAACAATTCTGCACTATACACAGCACCGCCTCAGCGCGAAAGATCCGCCCCGGATTGCATGCGGATCAAAGCTGGCGGGGAAAAAAGGGAACCGACAATTTTTATTCTTTTTATGCCGGCAGGCTCGACAAAGGCGATGAAGATATTTATTTCGACTCTGACTGGAATAATGTGTATCAAGCAATTGATTTTATTAAAAACAGCCGATCCGTCAGGCCATTCTGCATTTTTCTGGGACTTCTCTATCCGCATCCTCCCTATGGCGTGGAAGAGCCCTGGTATAGCATGATAAAGCGCGATGCGATTTTACCTTTAATCCCTCAGCCGGAGACCTGGAAAGGTAAGCCCGGCATTCTTAAAGGCTTGTACGATGCGCAGGGGCTGAAGAATTGGGAGGCGGACAGACTCATTGAGCTCCGGGCAACCTATCTGGGGATGTGCGCTCGCGTTGATCATCAGTTTGGAATGGTTATCGATGCCTTGAAAGAAACGGGGTGTTATAACGACACTGCGATTTTCTTTTTTTCCGACCATGGTGATTTCACCGGCGATTACGGATTGGTAGAAAAGACGCAAAACACCTTTGAGGACTGTCTGACCCATGTTCCCTTTCTTATAAAACCTCCGGCAGAAGTACCAGTTAAATCACGGATCAGTAATGCGCTTATAGAGCTTGTGGATTTTCCGGCAACAGTACAGGCATTAACCGGTATCGAATTTAATTATACTCACTTTGGAAGATCATTATTATCGATTGTATCCGGAAAAACTGATGAACATCGCGATGCAGTTTTCTGTGAAGGTGGGAGGCTACATGGCGAGATTCATTGTATGGGGCACGAGGATAACGGAGGTCCTGATGATCTTTATTACCCAAGAACCAGATTGCAGATTAGCGAAGGACCTGAACATACGAAAGCTATAATGTGCCGGACAAAAAATTATAAGTACGTTCGGCGTCTTTATGAAGACAATGAATTGTATGATCTAAAAAAAGATCCAGATGAACTCCATAACCTGATTCGTGATCGCGACTATATTAATGTAGCACTGGAGCTTGAACGACGGCTGTTAACGTTTTATCTGGAAACGTGCGATACTGTGCCGCATAAAACCGACCAAAGAAGTTAAGAGGAACCTATGAAGAAAGCAACTGAACAAATAAAACAAAAAGCCTGGGAAATGGGAGCTGACCTGGTTGGCATTGCTCCGGTAGATAGGTGGGAAAAAGCTCCGGAAATGCTGCAGCCCCAGGCTCATTTGCCTGGGGCAAAATCAGTAGTGGTAATGGGCATTCATCATCCTGATGCATCGGTAGAATGGGGAGGGCTTCCTGGAAGTAATTATGCCGGACCCTTTCAGATCGGTATGATCCCGAAACTTGATACCATGAGTCGCCGTCTTGCCAGATACATTGATAATCTGGGAGAAAAGGCAATACCGTACCCATGTACAGGTTTCTGGAGGCATCGTCCTTACAAATCAATAACATCTACCAATACTGCCAGTTTCTCTCACAGGCATGCGGCTGTTGCTGCCGGATTGGGCGAGTTCGGATGGAACAACCTTTTTCTCTCCAGAAACTATGGCCCACGACAAAGACTGATTTCTGTTATTACTACTGCAGATCTTGATTCGGATCAACTTTATACTGGCGATAAACTCTGTGATCGTTGTGGAATGTGTTCTTCCCATTGCCCGGGTAAAAATTATGAAGAACAGCATTTACTTTTTCCCGGCTTTGACCGGGTAGAGATCGATGGGATGGTCTGGGAATATGCAAAACTAAACAGATGGCGCTGCCTCTGGGGCGAACAATTCGCTTTTGATATGGATAAGCTTGCGAGTTGGGATGTTAAAGGAGAGGAGGAGCTTTATAAGGCAGCCGGGGCAGATGTGTTGCGTTTGGGCGGTGAATTCGGTAATTGTTTACGGTTCTGCATGTCTAAGCCAATCAGAAAATGGGAAAAAACCTATTCTGCAGCCCCACTTAGAGAAAAACTAAAAAAGGAAATTAATATAGATGAACTCGTTGGTATGCTTCGGGAAATAGGCAGACAAAATGGAGCTGATAATTTTAATATACGCCCGTTATCCAGTTTCCCTGATTCATGTATGCGCCTGTCTCAAGGATACCCTCTGCATGAGATGCGTAAAAATTTTACCTGGGTTGTATCATTCGGCAGAAAAATTCCTTCATTCCCTGTCGGAAGCAATCTATCCATTGATTGCTCAATTTATATCCGAGCTGCAGGCAAAGTGCGTCTTTCCATTTGTGCCTATGAGTCAGCAGCCCTGATCGACGGTCTCGGCTGGGAAGCAATGCAGGACTGGATGTCGCTCGGAGAAACGGCATTTGCTTCCAGTGAACAGAAATCGATGATTAAGGAATGCGATATGGATGGATTTGAAGAGAATTCTCTATCGCGTGAAGAACGCTACAAACCGGCTGCAGACAAGGCATCCGGTGTACAAAGAGAACAGCAATCAATGACAGCAGGTGCACAAAACCAAAAAAATGCACCAATTATAGAACCTGGCATGATTTCATGCTCGGTGATTTGCGAAGTTCCTTTGCGGTATGTTTCTGAGGATATTAATCTATTTACGGATATGAAAGAATGCAAAATCGCTTCCTTGCCATTTCTTGAGCATGTTGATCGTATAGCTGTTATTAAGATCAATAAACTACCAAAGGGAAAGGGATTAGCTGATGTGAGTAAACTCCTCCCGGGTGCAAACTCATTAATTGTTCTGCAAATGGCTATTCCTATGCATATTGCGGAACTTGCCAACCGTCAAAAAGCCGAGTGCGCTACTTCCTACAGTTATCTTCAATATCAAACATTGCGCGAATTACTATGGGCAGCACATGACTTATCCGGCTGGCTTTATGAAAAAGGTCATGATGCATTACCATTTGCCGACCTTTCAACAACTTCGTTCAGGACACTCGCTCCGTACTGGGAATTCTCTTGGACAAAACTAGGGCATCCGGATCCCAGAGCCAATGCTCCCTTGGCTGCAGCCGCAGGATTGGGAGAAATAGGTATGAGTGGTCTCCTCCTTTCCCCTGGATTCGGACCTCATCATAAATTTGTTTTTGTTGCAACAACTGCGGATATTTCAGAAACAGCTCCATTCTTCTCGGGTAAGATCTGTCTTTCCTGCGGCAGATGCGCTGATGCCTGCCCCATGAAGGCGCTTGACAACAGCGGTAGTGAAATTCTTCCCGGCGGAGCAAAGACATTTCCCCGTAACGAGGATAAGTGTCAGTGGGCGCGTTCTTTGGGAATGTGTATGGAGGAAGGTCCTGGTACAATCGGCTGGAAAACTCCTGATACAAAGTTAATCGAACCACTTACTATAGAAGCAGTAAAAAAAGCGCTTGCAGCCAAGGATCCTCTTCAGCGTCTGGGTTATTTATATCCCTGTCAAATTGATACAATAGTTGAAAAATGCAGCCAGGATTGCCCGGCGAAATAAAGCAGATAAAGGAACAATATGCCTCCTGGTAGTTTTCAATTCATGAATGTCAATAATGGGGTTCTCTGTTACGAGGATGGAAATGAAGTATGTCTTTGGGGAATCAATTACTATCCAGCGCATTCCAACAATTATATTAATCTTAAAGAACTAGGGCTTGATCCGAAAAAAATTATTGACAGGGATTTCGAGCACTTCATCAGGATGAGTATTGATGTAATCCGGGTGCATCTTTTCGACAGGGAGATATCGGATCGGGACGGCCGCCTGCTCGATAATGAGCATCTTGAGCTGACGGACTATTTGATCGCAAAGTGCCGGGCAGCGGGTATTTACTTCGTCATAACCCCCATCGCCTGGTGGAACTCGATGGTTTTAAATAAAATGGCAGATGACCGCTGNNGGTGGATGGACAATACCTGGCCGTCCGGATTTTCCAATTATTACAGCAAGGAAGCCATGCTGTGGGACGAGAATGCTCTTATAGCTCAAGAGACTTTTCTTATGAGTATCGCCGGACATATAAACATATATACCGGAAAAACCTATGCCGAGGAACCGGTTATCTGTATCTGGGAAATCATCAACGAGCCCTGCTACCGTAGTTATCAGGAGATGAAACACGGCAGAAAGCGGATCAGCGGCGTGGATTTTCAGTGGGCGGACGAAAGGGAGAACCGGGTCTTCACCGGCATATTCAAAGCTTGGCTGCAAGAAAACCGGCTGCCCGACAGCGAGGAAAGCTATTTGCGTTTCCGTCCTGAGTATGTAAAAAACTATATCGATCGCATGAAGAAGGCGCTTCGGGGTGCCGGCGTCAGACAGCCGGTAGCCTATTGTCTTGATCCCGGATTCTTTACTGACCGGAAAAATCCTCCGGACCTTCTCCGTGCTGTAGCTGACAGCCGGGCGGAGATCATCACATTGAGCAAATACTTCGGCGGAGACAGTTTGTCCCAGCTGGATCGTATGGATGGCGATGATGCAGTTACCTACGCCGATCTTAAAGACAAGGCAAAGATCATATATGAATATGGTGATTGCTGCAATTTAAATAACACCGTATACCCGATAGCAGCAAGGCTTTTCCGCAGCCGGGGAATACAGATTGCAGCTATGTTCCAGTATGATCCTCTGCCGATTGCCGAATATAATACAGGCTGGGTAATATTTTATCTCAATTATCTCTACACACCGCAAAAGACGATCGGCTTTATGATCGCCAGAGAAGTTTTTCACAACCTGAAACGAAACGAACTGGACTCCTGCAGCGACAATATTCAAAATTTCGGATCCTTCGCTGTTTCCCATGCAGACAATGTGTGTATTATGGCAGGGGATAATATGCTTATGCATTCCAATTTCATTCCGGAAAGGTATCCTTCCTTCGACTCATCGATATTAACGAGCGGAACATATAAAATCATCGGTTATGGCGACTCTAGGTATATCAAATATAATGGGAAAGGAATATACCATATCCTAATTCAGGAAAAAATTATCAAGATCGAGATAAATCCGGATGCTATTTTTTTGAGGGAGCCCTGGCATAGGGATTCACTGCGTTCCTACCAAAACCGCTATATGGACATTCGGAAAACAGCGCCGGTTGCCAGGATCGAGAATAATACTAATATATTAAAAATTAATTTTCCCGGATGGCTTAATGCCGATGCCTGGAGAATAGAGGGGAAAGAGCGTATACCGGTCGAATGCCGAGATATGATCTTAAAGGTTCAGCCGGGATTTTATGAGCTAAAAAAAATACCGCCTATCGAAGGGAGTATAAAATCATGAGACGTCCGAAATACATTCTTGAAAATCACGAGGATGAAATTTACCATGATCAAATTCTTCCCCCAGGCTATACCGAACCGGAGCACTTTGCTTTTGTTGATAAAGTAATGACCTTCAATAAAGCTATGATCTGGCTGGAACAAAATGATACCATTATATGCTATTGCCGGGGAGGAGATCTTGTTCTGACCGGCAAGGAACAAATTTCTCAATGGTTTACGGATCCGGCAAATAGTGTTATTCACAATGATTCATTTACGGTCTTTCTAAAAAACAACTTTCAACGTAACGTTGACTGCCTGGTCTTGCCTGCTCTTCAGTTCAATCTCAATCAGCATCCTAAAATGCGTCTTGAAGTAGGTGATACAACTGATATGTGGCAATTCTGCATTATGGTCAAGGGACGAAGCGGCCCTCCGATCCTGTCCTCAGGTTGGAAAACCAAAAAAGAAACAATAGTCTTTGATCTTAAACAAACATTGAAAAAGAAAGGATATTGTTTGAATTTTGCGGAATTGCATTTCGTTTTGGGTATCTGGTCCGGGAAAAAAAAGAAAACAGCAAGGCTTTCATTTGAAATTCGTCTTTTATCACAGCCGTGCCTTCTATCCTGCCTTCCGGTAATACGCAATAGAAATTCATTGTTAAAACACGGTATTCCGATTACCGCAGTTGCTCTGGATCAAAGCGGTAATTTTATTAAAAACTCGGATTTAAAAATATTTACATGTATTAGGGATCAAAAATTTTATTTTCACGAAAACAACGGAATATGGTCAGCTGTACTGAAGAACCTTGATATTGGAAATTATCTCATAAAAATTATTGCAGACGGCACAATAAAAAAAAACGCTTCGCTTCAGGTTCGTGTTGTTGACAACAAATACTTCAGTTATTCTGAAAAGCATTGCTCCCTTACAATCGGAAAAACAATCATCGGCCCTCAAAGCGGTTCCTATCAAGGAATGGCATTATTTCAGAACATTGGATCTGCATCTGAGAAAATGATGAATGGACAGCAGGCATGGGATTACTGTAAAAAAAGCAGGAAACAGGAAGAGCACTGGCATTATTGGGAAGCCTTAACCGCTCGGGAATTATCCAAGCGATTTGCTTATTTAAAAAAATGCGGCTGGTCTCTTTTGCACCTTAGCCAGCATAATGGACTTTGGGAACGTCTTGATGCCGGAGGTAAAATCGCTCCTCATGGTGCAGAGCAACTGGCAATGTATCTGCGTCTGGCTGGCCAAAACGGGCTGGTTGTTCTGTTTGCCCTGACTCATTATCCATATACAGTCAAATCCGATTCCGCATTCTCTGCTGAACTGGCCGGGACCAAACCTTTTGACAGATATACCAGAAAAGCCGGTTATGAAAACAGAAACTGGACTGAGCCGGATTGCCTTTTTACCAAATTTTTTCATTGCTATCTGAAGCAATTTGCCGTATTATTCCGGGAAGAGAATTCGCTCTTTGCTCTGTCCACTTCCGGAGAAGGAGATATCAAAGCAGGCCCGGAGCGTGTAAATGATACAGCAAAATTCATGAACCGTATGGACTGCAACCATCTTTTTATCTCTGAACCGATTCATCGTATGCGCATGCTCCCTGCGGATCATTGCCAGGGATGGGAACAGAGGCTTTTCGGCAGCAGATCATACTGGATCGGGGAAACGATAAAACCAGAAATCGATCTCTGCCTTGAGTATAAATTTATGCAGACCGGGCATGTGTTTATGGCGGAAGGTTGCTGGCCGTTCTTCCCGCTGTATATGAATTTTCAAAACCGTATCGGGGGGCGTTACAGCGGGAAAAAAACATGGGCCGGAACAGCTTATTACCGCAACAGGCTGCGCGATACTTTATATCTGGGTCTGGTGCACAGATCTCCTGTTATTCTCACCTGGGAGGAGCAGATCTTCGAAGATGAACATCTGGTTTTTAACCAAGCTGTAAAACTGATTAACTGGGAGCAGGAATTTTTAGCGCCGGAGATCGAAATCGCGGTTGACAGCAGCAACATTCTGGATATAGGCAGAAAAACATGCGATAGATATGAAGATTTCTTCAGCAGCATCCCTCTTATGTATCGAATGCGAGATGCCCGTGATATTACTCCTGAAAAAAAAGCAGTAACTTTCGATGCCCGATTACCATTTCAGAAACCACGTTTTACATCCAATGGGGGTATTATTCCTGACCGGTTAAAAAAACATATACCGCTTCATTTATCAACTGATTATCGAGCAAGTTATATATGGTCCGCAGACAGAGAATCATTTATTGCATATCTATATAATTGTACCAGATATAAATACTTTAAACTACAGCTTGCCGGATATATTCATCGCATACCCAGGTCAGTTGATTTTTATTTTAATTTGATAAATTTTCCTGATAAAAAACTCTGTTGTTATATTTTTGATCTGGATATAAAAAAAATAATTAAAAAAATTTATTTTACCGAAAAAACTAAATTCAATTTTTTAAATGCCACAACACATGATTTTCTGGTAATAGTAAGAAAGGATTGAACAATGCAGCGAAGTGAAATCAATATGCTAATGCGTCAGGCTGAAAATTTTCTTGAAAAATGTAATTTTTATATCCCCCCCTGGGCTTTCTGGTCAATCGAAAAATGGAAAAAAAATCAATCTGCATGCAGAGAAATCTTTGACAATATGCTGGGATGGGATGTTACAGATTTCGGTTCTCAGAATTTTTTTAGAAGGGGCCTGCTGCTTTTTACTATCCGAAACGGAAATTTTAAAAAAAACGAAAAAAGATATGCGGAAAAAATAATGATCATAGAAGAAAACCAGGAAACTCCACTTCATTTTCACGAAAAAAAAATGGAAGATATTATTAACAGGGGAGGCGGTAATCTGGTTATGGAACTTTTCCGCTCAACGTCGGGAAAAAAACTAGCAAAGCAAAAAATTAAAGTCGCTATTGATGGTGTAAAACGCTGTTTTTCTCCAGGCGAAAAAATTATTCTTACTCCGGGAGAAAGTATTACCCTGAAGCCAAGTATATATCATCGCTTTTATGCGGAAAAAAGAGCGGGACGGGTATTAGCCGGAGAAGTAAGTACAGTAAATGATGATAAAAATGATAATTTTTTTTATGAGAAAACCGGACGTTTTCCGGAGATAACAGAGGATGAACAGCCGTTATATTTTCTAATTTCTGATTACAATTCCTTGCATTCAGCAAAACATGAAAAAAAAAATTAAAATTTCCGGAACCGGCTGTGCTCTGGGCGACTATCTGTATGCAGGAATAAATTTTTCCGGACCGGTTTTTAAAAAGTATTTATCAAAATCCCCAGGGAGCGGGGGACTCGAACCCGGAAAGCTTGTTTTTGTCACAGAACTGGAAAAATATACAGGCATGACTTTTTATAACCTGCTTAAAGAAATTACCGGAGCGAAAAAACCAAGTTCATTTAACATCGGAGGACCGGGTATAGTAGCGCTCATTCATGCAGCACAGATACTGTATGATAAAAATGCCATAGTATCATTTTATGGCTATTACGGCAACGATACGACAGGATATGATATAAATTGCATATTATCGTATACTCCGCTGGAGACAAGCCATTACTGCAAAAATAGAAATCCGAGCCCCTATACCTATGTTCTTTCAGATCCGAATTTTGATAATGGAAACGGAGAACGGATTTTTATTAATCATCCGGGAGCTGCCGAATTTTATACTATTAAAAATCTTGATAATAATTTCTGGAACTCAGACATTATTACCTTTGGAGGCACAGCTCTGGTTCCTGATATACATGAAAATCTCGGGCTATTATTATTCAAGGGAAAGCAAAAGGGGTGCGTGACTGTAGTTCATACTGTTTATGATTTTCCAAGCGAATATTTGCATCCCGGGGAAAAGTGGAAACTGGGAAAAACCGATTGTTATAATCAGATAGATCTGCTGATCATGGACAAGGAAGAAGCTTTTGGATATACAGGAAAAAAAAGTTTAGAAGAATCTTTAAACTGTCTGATAGCAAAAGGACCCGGTGCTATTATTCTTTCCGACGGCGCAGGTCCTGTCCATCTCTATTCGGACGGCAGACTGTTTCAAAAACTATCCCATGTCCGCATGCCGGTTTCTGCAGCGGTTCGTGATGATATGGACATCGCCTGCAGAAAGGAATGCGATACAACAGGCTGCGGAGACAACTTTGCCGGAGGTGTAATTGCCTCGCTCGCCCAACAGCTGCAGGACAGGAAGCCGGGCACTCTCAACCTGGCTGAAGCATGCGCCATGGGCATCGCTTCCGGCGCTTTTGCCTGTTTTTATTTTGGGGGTACATATCGGGAAAAGAAAAGAGGTGAAAAACAGCAAAAGGTTTATTCCTTTTATCAGAGATATCGCGAACAAGTTAAATCAACTGAAATAGAATCTTTACTGGATACTCAATATCTGAGATGAACAAAAGCAAAATGGGCAATACAACGGAAAAAATTTGCAGGAGTGAAATTCTTCAAGATAATGAGTCGGTTGTAAAAAAGTTGATTCAATTCGGCGCCGGGAATATCGGCCGGTCTTTTATCGGACAAATATTTTCAAAGATGGGTTATGAAATAATATTCGCAGATATAAATGAGCAGCTGATCAGGATAATAAATAAAAAGAAAAGCTATCGGGTAATTATTAAAGACAGCAATAAGCCGGATTATGTAATTCAGGTTAAAAATATCCGGGCTATTAACTTGAGTGAGCAAACTGCGCTGGATAACGAACTTAAGTCTGTCAGTCTGGCTGCGATCTCGGTAGGGAAAAACGCCCTTCCCCATCTTATCCCTGTGATTGCCCGGGCCTTGCAAAAAAGATGGGCAAGCGGTAATAAAAAACCTCTTGATATTCTTATAGCTGAAAATATCCGAAATGGCGCAGAGTTTATTAAAAATTTATTTTTCAATTGCCTTGATTCCAGCTATCATTCATCATTTACAGAAACCATCGGATTAATTGCAACAAGTATCGGGAAAATGGTTCCATTAATGACGGAAACAGAAAAAAAAACCGATCCGCTTCAGGTTTTTGCCGAACCTTACAATACCTTAATCGTTGATACCAAAGGATTTAAAAATACTCCCCCCCGGGATAACGCTATCTGTGCTGTTGAAAATATTCGCGCCTATGTGGACCGTAAATTATTTATTCACAATCTTGGGCATTCTGCCACAGCATACCTTGGATATCAATATTGTCAGTCATTAACCTATATATATGAAGCACTACAGATCAGGGAAATATTTCAAAAAGTAAAAAAATGTATGAAGCAGGCAGCGCTGGCATTGCATAAGGAATATCCTGTAGATTTGTCTCTCCCCTCCCTATACACACACATCGACGATTTGCTCTTCCGGTTTCAAAACAAGGCGTTGGGAGATACTATTTTCAGGGTGGGTAAAGATGTTAGAAGAAAATTGGGTAAAGACGATCGATTACTTGGAGCATTGCTCCTGACAATAAAACACAGCACGCCTAATAATGCAATTGTATCAGCGATCAGAGCAGCAGCTTGTTTTTTAAAAGGAGATGAGCACGGAGTTCTTTCTGCAGATGAAAAACAATTTTATGAAATGATATTAAAACAGAATTTTGCATATACGCTTTTGGCTGCCAGCAGATTAAATTGCCAGAATTCCCTGGAACAAAAAGCTCTTACCTTAATTTCAGAGTGCACAATTTAACCAAATCAGATTAATCATGTCGTAATTTCATTACAGTTGAAAACTACTGCCTTATCCATGTAAATTAAGCAAGATATTATTCATTAAAAATTATTTTTAATGAGTACACAACATTATATAAAACCTACTTGGAAGTTCCCAGTTTTTCAAAGAAGTAATTTCATGGGGAAATTGGCTAATTTATTCAAAAACGGCACTATTTTTATGCCTTTTATCGTAGTAAAAAGCGTAAAACAAAACACTGAGATATTGCAAAAAAACCTGGCGATGCTGATTAATAATAAT
>DNNS01000215.1 GCA_003497555.1 Spirochaetia bacterium | reverse complement strand
ATTAATCTGAATATAGTTTCAAAATAAATTATATTAAAAGTTGAAGCAAAAAAAAATATTTTCTTTATAATATAGAATGGAACGACAATGAAATCGTTTACATTGTATCGGAGGTTTTATGAAAAAGTTTTTTAGATGTTTGTTTCCCGCTTATGTAATACCTTTGCTGTTTCTAAATGCCTTAATTTTTGCAGATGATGTCTTTTTAACCTTAGGCACCAGTTATTGGTGCAGAGCTGCTTTTCTCGGTGCGAATGATAATTTTGTTCGCGGCGACAGATATTTTAACGATCCCAAAATTCAATTTCCGTTAAAAGATATGAAATTCAGGGCAATGCGTTATTCCGGCGGTACTGTCTCCTCGTATTGGGATTACCAAAATGATACTTTTGTTGATTATGACAGGCTGTACGATTTTCTTGACAGCCAGGGAGATGCATACAGTATTTTTAAAGATTTAATTGATGCAAATCCTCCAGGTGTTTTTGGACATAAACGTTTTTATAGTGATATTGCTGCAGCAGATCAATGGTTTATTTGTGCATACATTCTTAATGTTGCAACGCGAACACCGGAACAATCACTTGCCGATCTTAATAAAATAATTGCAGATAATGCCTATAATCCCGGACAATTGATAATTGAACTTGATAATGAATTATATTTTAATGAATTTAAAAATGTACTTTGGCCCGTAGCAGAATATCCGGATGCCTGCAAGCAAGCAGAGGCTTATATCGACGAAAACAGCATGACACTGGAATGCGCGCGCAACGCAGGCATTGCGCTGGTAGGCGCACCGAATTCATTAATGGCAACCAAAGATTACAAATACCTGGGAAGCACAACATGGCTTGCCGGACTGACCAACAAAAAAACCCAATATGACGGCCTGGCTCTGCATGATTATGGGCTTGATGATATATTTATTGACGGGTTTAGTGAAGATTGGCAGAAACGAGTTGCTTTTGTTACGTATGGAATGGCAGCCTATTCCAATATATATGCCAATATGAAACGACACTTTAATTACAAAAGCGCGTATATTACCGAATATAATACTGCGTACTGGAAATCAAATGTTTTTCTTCTTACAGCCAATAGCAGCTTTTTGTGCGGCTTATCAACACTTGGAAGACTAATTGCTGCGTGCAATTATGGCGATGTGATAAAAGGTATGTTCCATCATGGATTATGGCATGAATCATCAGCTTATCGTTTTGGTTTTGTTAAACAGGACACGGACGGCACTATTCTGTTAAACTGCAGCGGCCAGATTGCAGCGCATTTTAATACTATTTACCGGATGTCTCAGAAAATTACTCCTGCATTCAATAATTCACCGCTTGCCGGGATCACCGTTTACGGACAAACCCCGCGGCGGACCAGTACTTTGTTTCTTACTCATACTGATCCCGCGCGTGATGATTATTTAATAATACTGGAGGCCGGTACGGGCGATGTAGTAAAATTTAATAATCCTAATTTATTATATAAAAGCATGGCCGTTTATACATACAGGGGGGAAGAGGTGTGGAAACCGGAAGGAACCAAATCATGGAGCATGATTGACGGAAATGGCTACATTCCCTGGATTGACGGCCCTATGAGACCGGCCCTAAAAGAATCTGTCCTGCTTGAATCGCAAATTTCAATCGACTCGCCGGCATTTTCAGCAATATTTGTTCATTTGTCAAAACAATAAGCGAAAATGCAAAGATATGTATTTTGTAAATATTAAATTAAATTTTTTTTACAATACAAGTCTTGTTTTTATTAAAGGAACAATGAAAAGACTTGAAAAGGATTAACTTGAAAAGGATTAAATAATTTATGTTTTTATAATATTATTATATCGGATAGCTGTTCACGTGGAAAAAGAAAACAAGATTCTTGTAATTCTTAATTTTAACACCTCATCAGCAATATCAATATTTAATATTGAAAAAGCCTATCAACTGCTGTATGGAATTCAAAAAACCGCTAAATTTTTAAATACCTGCAATGAATATCACTGGGTTGATCGGTTTGAGGCGATGGAGAAGCAAAAAAAATATTTATTTAATCTGAAGTTTGATCAATTTGACGGATTATTGTTTGATATCTATCCGCGCAATGAAAGTCTTCTTGGTCTTATTTGTCAAAAGACAAAACATATTCCCAAATTGCGTTTTTTTGAACCCTCTGACGGGTATAATATACCCTATGTCCACATCGATCAGGAAAAAGGTATAAAACTGTTAGTAAACCATTTATACGATGAAGGTTTTAAAAACATCGGTTTTTTCACCCTGAAAAATTATCAAAACTCAAAGCGAAATTTTATTTGTTTTAAAAATGAAATGCAAAAACTCGGGCTTGCTCTTAAAAATGAAAATATAACAGGATTTAATGTAAGAAATGATTCATTTGAACTTAAATTAAATAAAAGAAATACGGAACCGGGATTAACGGGTATTGATAAATACAATGATTATTTGTTTGCGGTATTCAGGAATTTTTTAAATAATGCCAAAAATATTGATGCCTGTTTGTTTTTATCCAATTATGACGCGCATTGTTTTTATGAGTATGCAATTATAAATAATATCGAAATCCCGGGAAATATAGGAATAGTTACTTTATGGGATCAATATAAAAATAAACTCAGTAAAAAAATTACAACGATTTACGATGATTACCAGAAAATAGGCGAAATATCCATGCTTGCGCTCCATGAAATAATAACGCAGGAAAAAAGAACAAAATGCGACAAAATTCTTCTTGAACCCTTGCTCTTGATCAGAATGTCTTCATTAAAAAAAACGCTGAATGATTATAACTATAAAACAATAATGTTTAAAAATCAGATCGAAGAATTCACAAACGAAAACTACAGCAGGCCGGATTTGGCATCTTTTTTTGCCCGTTATTTTCAAATGAACAAGCAATATTTTTTATATAAATTTAAACAGGTTTTCAACCATAATTTTACAGATTATGTTAACAGCATTCGCATGCAAAAATCTTTGTCAAAAATAAAATATACTTCAACTCCCATTACCCGGATCGTTTTTGAAGCGGGATATAATAATCTTCAGTATTTTAACAGGATTTTTAAAAAATTTTATAATGTACCTCCTTCGGTATACAGGAAAAATACCGGGTTATAAGTAGCGGATTTTTACAGATATAAGCGTATTTCCGGCAATACTTATTATTATAAGATTCAGGATGTCAATGTTTCAAATGGGTATGGTTTTTTTTCCTGGGTACGCGTCTATCCCGATCAGCAATGATTTTGTCCGCTTTGTTTCTGACAAAACGGACAAAATCTGGCTTTTGGGAATACCCAGCAGGACTTGCCCAGAGCTTGCGAAGGGCAAGATCATTGCTTTGCGGTATATATTTAATCTACAGGAAATGTCTGATAACGCGGTTTTTACTCTTTTTTTTACTTTCCGTG
>DNNS01000216.1 GCA_003497555.1 Spirochaetia bacterium | reverse complement strand
GTAAAGCGCTTTATGAAAAAAAATTCACAGTTAAAGAGTTTATACATGCTTGCCAAACGGATCATTCCCTGTCTTGATATTAATAAAGGACGGGTAGTAAAAGGCATAAATTTTATCAATCTGCGCGATGCCGGAGATGCAGTGGAGAACGCAGTTTTTTACAACAATGAAGGCGCAGATGAACTGGTTTTTCTGGATATTACCGCTTCACATGAAGAAAGGGATATTCTCGGAGATTTAGTAGAAAAAATTGCCGGTTCAATTTCCATTCCCTTTACGGTTGGCGGAGGTATACGTAATGTATCCGATATCAGGCATATTTTACGCAAAGGAGCCGACAAGGTTTCCATTAACAGCGCAGCAGTAAAAAATCCGGAAATTTTAAGTGAAGCTGCATCCTCTTTCGGCGCGCAATGTATTGTCCTGGCCATAGATGCCCGCGCCGTTGATAATGGTTATCACGTTTTTATCAACGGAGGAAGAATCGATACCGGTCTTGACGCCCTGGAGTGGGCAAAACGGGCGGAAGAACTTGGTGCAGGAGAAATACTTTTAACCAGTATGGATTGTGATGGAGTTAAAAACGGTTTTGACAACAGGTTAAACCGGATGATATCAGATGCAGTCCGTATACCGGTAATTGCCAGCGGCGGCGCGGGCAGATGCGAACATGCGTATGAGGCTATTGCTGACGGGCATGTTAGCGCAGTTTTGGCTGCCAGCATATTTCATTACCGTGATATTACCATTGCGGAACTTAAAAATTACCTGCACAGCCGCGGTATACCGGTGCGTCTGATCAAGGAGCAGTAAATGCTGAAAAAATTCAATTATCCGGCGGATCGAAAAAAAATTCTCAGCCAGCTCTCAGGCAGAACGTCGGGATTTGAACAGGTGATGTCCGTTACTGAAAATATTGTCAGTGATGTAAAAAAAAACGGAGATAGTGCCTTAATCCGCTATACGGAGAAATTCGACGGCCCGAGGCTCGCGCCCCTGGAACTTCCGGTACAAAAAAATGAAATTGGCAGGGCGCTTAAATCCCTTTCGCCTTCTGTAAAAAAAGCTCTGGAAACGGCAATCAAAAACATACAGGCTTTTCATGAACGCGATACGGCTAGTGCCTTTTTATATACCGGCCGGCACGGTGAAACTCTTGGTAAAATGATAACTCCGGTTGAGAATGCCGGAATATATATTCCCGGCGGTTCGGGCGGCAAAACCCCTCTCTTGTCAACAGCGTTAATGAACATTATCCCGGCGCGTATTGCCGGATGCAGACGCATTTTTGTCTGCACACCGCCGGCGCAAGATAAAAGCATCAATCCGGCGCTGCTGGCTGCCTGCAGTATGGCAGGTGCAGATGAAATTTACGGCTGCGGAGGAGCCCAGGCCATAGCTGCTATGGCGTACGGAACATTAATTATCAAAAAGGCCGATCTGATTGCCGGACCCGGAAACCGGTATGTGAATTGCGCTAAAAAAATTGTATTCGGCGATGTGATGATTGACGGACTTTTCGGACACAGTGAAATAGTAATTATTGCTGATCATTATGCGAACCCTGTATATATAGCTTCAGATCTGTTATCACAGGCTGAACATGCCGGACAGGAAACTGCTGTTCTGATCAGCACCGATGATGATATAATCGACCGAACCTTACAAGAGCTGAAAAAACGTATAAAAGATATGCCGCGCCGCGCCCTTATTGAATCTTCATTCCGGCATTGCGGGCTGGCAGTTAAAGTCCCATCGATAGAAACGGCTTTTGATCTTTCCAATCAGATTGCGCCTGAACATCTTGAAATATGCGTTCAGGATGCAGCCGGGCTGCTTGGTTTTGTAAAAAATGCCGGAGCGGTTTTTGCCGGTGCATATTCGAGCGAGCCGATCGGAGACTACATTGCCGGGACCAATCATATACTGCCTACCAATGGAACAGCGCGTTTCAGTTCACCTCTGGGAGTAAAAACCTTCTGCAAAGAGACAAATATTATTATCTACAATCAGAAGGCTTTTAATGCCTATAAAAAAGATGCAGCCCTGCTGGCCCGCCTGGAAGGGCTTCATGCCCATGCCGGAGCGCTGGCGGCCAGGAAATAGTCATGAATGAAAATTCCATACGCGAATTTTTATCGGCAGCAGGTGAAGATCCTTCCCGCGAAGGGCTTTTACGCACTCCGGAACGCGTAAGAAAATCATGGGAATTTCTGCTTTCCGGATACCGGCAGAGTATCGATGAAATAATCAACGGTGCGGTATTTACGGAAAATTGCAATGACATGATAATATCCAAAGATATCGAAATTTATTCCATGTGCGAGCACCATATGCTGCCTTTCTTCGGTAAATGCCATATCGGATATATCCCTAAGGGCAAGGTATTCGGCATCAGTAAACTATCGCGTATTGTTGATTTGTTCTCGCGGCGGCTGCAGCTGCAGGAAAGGCTTACGGCTGAAATTGCCGAAACCATAATGAATATTATAGAGCCGGACGGGGTAGGGGTGGTAATAGAAGCGCAGCATCTTTGTATGATGATGCGCGGAGTGCAGAAACAGAACTCGGTCATGGTTACTTCCTCCATGAAGGGTATATTTATGAAAAACAGCGCCACCCGTACGGAATTTCTTAATCTGGTCGGCCTGCATAAACAAAACAGGTAACAGAAGTAAATCGGTTTTATCAGTGATTACTTTGAAAAAAAGTAAAAAAATAAATAACCATTCCGGCTTTTCTGCCGGAAAAATTTTAATAATCGGAAACCGTTTGCTTGGCGACAGTATAATGTCGCTTGATGCGGTTTTTTCGCTGAAAAAGCGGTTTCCGGCATCCCAATTTTTTCTTTTTTCTCCGGCTTCGGCGATTCCGGTATATTCGGCGCTTGATATTTTTTCAGCGGTTATTTCAGAACAAGATGGAGCTTTTCTGGAAAATTGCCGCAAATTAGCAGAGCTCAGGGCGGATCTGGCCTTTATTCTTCCCGGAGGTTTTTATTATGCCCTGTTATGTTTTGGGGCCCGTATACCGCTGCGTATCGGACATGCCGGAGATTTCAGGACTTTGCTGTTAAGCGGCTGGTATAAAAAAAATCAAAATATTTATAACGGGGAAAATTTTTTAAATTTACTGAAAACCTTGCCTGGAAATACCGAAATCTGCAGAAAAAAAATTATTCCTACTTCGGCAGGTACCAAACAAGCCGGAAGCTTTCTTTTTAAAAACGGAATATCCGGATATTTCATGATTGCTCCCGGAGCATCCGAGCCGGGGAAAAAATGGCCGGAAGAATATTTCATGGAACTTGCCGGAATGCTGATTGAAAACTGCAGAATAAAGTGCATAGTCACCGGCTCATCTGCTGAAAATGCGCTGCTGGAAAGAATTGTTTCCGGAACCGGAGCAGTGCCAGCTTGCGGTCTTGATCTGGAAACTATAACTGCCCTGCTTAAAGGCGCAGCTTTTTTAATCTGCAATAATAGCGGACTTATGCATTTAGCGGCAAAAACCGGCACAAAGGTTTTTGTACTTAACGGCAATTCCAGCGA
>DNNS01000007.1 GCA_003497555.1 Spirochaetia bacterium | reverse complement strand
GGTACGTATCTATATTTAATCTGCGAAAAATGCCTGCTAACATGGCGTATACACTTTTTTTCTTTTCACGAGAATTTATTTTTATGAATTTTAATAAATATATAGTCGAAATTGTTTTGCTTACCCAAGAAATCGCACCCATTACTGATCAACTATTTACATATTATAATCTATATCGATTTAATTGTCAAGTAAAATTTAAAAAATTTACTCTTGTTCACAGGGTAAACGCGCACTTTTAAAAAGTGCGCGTTTACCCTACCCTGTGCCTGATCCTGATTATAACTTTTTTAGAATTGCGGCTGTATAGTATAACGCAGACATTCACGGCACGCTTGCCGGGCCCTCCCGCCCGGCCGGCGCCGGTTTTTACACATTAAATTTAAATACCGTTACATCGCCGTCCTGCATTATATATTCCTTGCCTTCCTGGCGTATTAATCCCTTTTCACGCGCTTCCGTAAGGCTCTTTAAATCTTTAAGTACAGAAAAATTAATAATATCAGCTTTAATAAAGCCGCGTTCAAAATCCGTATGAATTACACCTGCAGCCTGGGGAGCTTTGGTGCCTTTTTTAATGGTCCAGGCTTTGGTTTCTTTTTCTCCAGATGTTAAAAAAGTAACAAGCTCAAGCAGGGTATATGATGCCCTGGAAAGCTGATCAAGTCCCGATTCCTTCAGTCCGTATTCCGCAAGCATGGAGGCTTTTTCTTCGGGTTTAAGTTCAGAAAGTTCCGCTTCGAGCCTAGTGGAAATTACAATACAGGGTGCATTTTGTTTTTGGGCAATAGCAGCAAGATTCCCGACTCTTTGGTCGGCAGCGGCATTTTTAATCTGATTTTCGCCTATATTGGCTACAAAAAGTACAGGTTTGCCTGTAAGAAACTGCATGCTTTTTAACAGGGCTTTTTCTTCAGGAATAAGCTCCAGGCTTCTTACCGCCTTGCCTGTTTCAAGATGATTATATACTTTTTGAAAAAGTTCGTATTCCCGTTTATCTTCGGGCTTGTTTGATGCGCGGGCTTTTTTCTGCGCAGCGCTCATACGTTTTTCACAGGCAGCAAGATCCGCATAGGCCAGCTCCAGATCAATTATTTCTATATCGGCCGCAGGATTTATTTCCCCGCTGACATGCACAATATTCGGATCTTCAAAACAGCGCACTACATGGGCAATGGCATTTACTTCCCTGATATGCGCTAAAAATTTATTCCCCAGGCCTTCCCCTTTTGCGGCTCCTTTTACCAGTCCGGCAATATCCACCATTTCTATGGCAGTGGGAATGGTTTTTTGGGAAGCATGCATACGGGTAAGTACTGCCAAGCGCTCGTCCGGTACTTCTACAATACCCA
The DNA here is from genome assembly GCA_003497555.1 of Spirochaetia bacterium. Taxonomy (GTDB): domain Bacteria; phylum Spirochaetota; class UBA12135; order UBA12135; family UBA12135; genus UBA12135. The sequence goes on along the minus strand of DNNS01000007.1, from coordinate 8,025 downwards.
CATTGGGGTCAATAGTGCAGAACGGATAATTGGATGCCTCTGCCCCGGCATTGGTAATGGCATTAAAAAGCGTTGATTTTCCCACATTGGGAAGCCCCACTATACCGATAGAAAAACCCATAATAATCCTTTACTTGCTTACCGGCAAATACGGTAAAATATATATTCAGCCTTTAGCCCAGGTTTTTTGTTTGGCCTTAAAAAGCAGCATGGAAACCCGGCTTAAAATATTAACCTCATTGTCTCCGCTGGTTTCTATGGAAAGAAAATTCAGCGACGGATACATAGCCATGATTTTTGTCTGAACCCCGTCGGAAACACCGGAAGAAGGCATGCATCCGAAAGGCTTGGAGGAAATAAACCCTTCGACTTTATCCGCATAAAAAATGGCTTCAGCTACTTCCAAATTACTTTCTCCGCCGAAAATATGCGGATGATAATAATCCCGGGCCAGGGCAGACAGATGATCAAGATCTATCAAGTGGGCGCGGCCTCCGAAACCGTTCATATTTATAAGCGAGCTGTACCAGTTCCAGAAAAATATGATAAAAAAATCCGCGGTTTTCTGTTTGCGCAGGGATTTTCTGAATTTTCGTTTTTCTTTCCGATCAGCAGCATATTTTACTCCAAGTCGGCCCTCCTGGGTGCGCCGCCAGTTATCATAAAGCACGCGCTGGGTCATAAGCCCGGGTATGGCTTCGCAGCCTTCATCCGAAACAAAGCGGCGCAGGTTATAATTTCCGTCATTGTGGGCCAGATTGGCAAAAAACTCGCCGGTAATAAANNAGTCTGCGGCCATAACGCTCCACTGCCGCTAAAATTTTTCCGGCTTTTTTCAGCGCTGCCGGCAGGTGAAAAATCCAGAATTTTTTGCGGAAGGCTGCAAACAGAATATTCTCCGCTTCTTCTATGGCTTTCAGGGCTGAAGCCGTATCCCGGGCATGGGCGCGCAGACTGCATTCCGCAGCATGCATAAGATCCGCCAATATAATGCCGATCAGCATGTTGATGCGCAGCAGCAGATTGAATTTAAGCGCGCTTTTTTTAGGCTGGGATAAATCCGCTATATCTGAAGAAAAAATAAGCAGCCGGAAACTTTTAAACCCGGCGTCATTTACAGCTTTCAGGTATTCCTGCGGATACATGCCGTAACGGCAGGGACCGCATTGTCCGCCGCCGCCTAAAAAGACATAGCGGTCTGCAATTTCTTCTTTGCTCAGGCCGGTGTTGCGTTCAATATCCAGTAAAAATTTTACCAGGGCGCCGGTGGTAAAATACAGCGGATTGCACTGCATGCGGTTGCCGTAGCGTTTGCCGTAATTGACATCTTCTTTAAAATGATCGCCCATATCGATACACGAGTATCCGTTGCGGTCAAAATAGGCTTTGAAAAAATAGGTTTTACGCCTTTCTATAAAACCGAAAAGAACAGTGGTTTTTTGTTTATCTTTACGATGCCACATGTCATTGCTGTATCCCTGCCATTCGCCGGTACGCAGAAATTTGGGAGCGGTAAAATTTTCAGGCAAAGCTCTGCTCCTGCGGCTGTAAAGCCAGTTTCTGTTCTTCAATACGCAGAAAATATTCAATGGTTTCAATGCGTATTTTCATGGAGGCATGGGGTTTGTTCTGATCAAGATCATGAAAAATAAAATGCGGAGCTCCGGAGGCGTCCATTATATTATCGATATATGAATAAGTCGGAGCGTCATGGCCGCATTTAAAACTGGAAAGATCAACAGCCGCCAGATTGGGATGCCGGGCTATTACCAGCGATGCCCAGATTTTATGGTTGGTGTTGCGGTTAAAATTACGCATCCATACTCTTTTGATGGAAAGGGGATTATGTTTTTCATTTTGAAAAAGCGGATGCAGAAATTCGTCGTCCACCGGCAGCGATTCAATACAAAGCACCGGGAAACCGCGTTTTTGAAATTCCTCCAGCAGACCGTGATTAAGTCCGGGATCATGATGGTAGGGGTGCCCGAGCATGACAATTCCGATTTTATCGTTTTTGATCAGGGAGTTGATTACCTCGCGCCCGCGGGATCGCATTTTCTGCATATATAAATCCTGCGCCCGGTAACCCTGCCCGGCAGCCCAGTCATTTTCTTCGCGGGTAAGAAAAAGTTTTTCTTTAAAATATTCAAAAAGAGTGCCGGCAGCCTCCCGCGGGCGGTCCATGCGTACCAGCGGTTTCCAGTATTCCAGTCCGCGTTCGGAAAAATGATCTTTTTCCCTGGTAAAAGCCGCATGTACAACTTCAGGGGTTCCCATCTGGATAACGCAGGCATTGTTGCCTATGGTTTCATCAAGATGCGTTTCCAGATGAGTCACAATCGGAAAACAAATATGGGTAATTTCTGCTTTTTTCATAAGCTGATAAACATGGGCGGGCGCAGCCTTGGCGGGGAAACACGGATCAATGGAACCCCATTTATTTCCCTCGGTCCACAGGCGCGGGCTGGTATATTCGCTGTAGATGATTTTTTCAATACCGAGGGCGCGGAAATAAGTTGAAAAAAAAGGCGCAAAGGCAAAAAGGTTAAGCAGCCGGGGAATACCGAGAACAATGCGGCTGCGTTTTTTTCTGGTTTCATCAGGGGGCTGTATTTTTTTTGGTGTTTTTTCAAAAGGATATTCGGCAAATACCTGTACTGCCGCCTCCTGTACCAGATTCGGAACGCGGGAAATTATTTCCATACGTTTTTTTTCATTTTCTTTCATATGAACGATATTATCGGCGCTGCCTTTTTCACAGGCATTTCCGGTGATAAAACGCACCTGGCGATCACCGGTTATTTTTACATCCACAAAAGTGCGCGGGCATTTATTGGCGCAGAAAGAACAGCGCGTAATTTCGTTATTGACTGTGGTATAACTGACCCCCGATGCGGCTTCTATACCGATAAACCGGCCGGATGCTTCCGCTTCTTTGGCCTCTATTGCCGCTCCGATAGCTCCGCAGATGTCGGCGTATTTATGGACATGAATTTCGGCATCGGGAATTTCGCGGCGTATGTAATCTATCTGCGCCTTGACAGCAGCCAGGTTTTTCTGCGTACCGCCCTGCAGTACAAAACGTTTTCCAAAACGGGAAATATTTGATTCCTGCACTACATAATTCCAGATATTAAGCGGCAGTACCAGGGCAAGCCCTGCCATAATTTCATCGCGCGACCAGCCTAACTGCTGAAAATTAACCTTGTCTTGTTCCATAAATACTGCACAGCCGTAATTAAAAACCGGCGCCTTGCGCGCCTTAAAGGCATGGACGGCATATTCTTCAATGGGAATCCCGAATTGTTCAGCCATGCCCTGCAGAAAGTATCCGTTGCCGGCGCTGCACTGGGTGTTAAGCTTGAAATCAATTACCCGGCCCTGGCGCATGAAGAGAATTTTTATATCCTGCCCGCCGATGTCGCAGATAATATCGACATTACCATAATAGTGCCCGGCTGATTTCATATGGGCAATGGTTTCGACGATTTTAAGATCAATGGAAAATGCCTCATAAAGAATTGCCGAAGCATAGCCGGTCACAGCCGAACCCTTAATCTGAAAAACCGTATTGTAATTCTTCTGCCACTCCTGCAGCCTGCGGAAAACGTTAATTACATCTTCAATCGGATTACCGCCTGATAAAACATAATCTTTGTAAAGAAGTTCCCCGGCTTCGTTAATTACGGCGATTTTGGTACTGGTGGAACCTCCGTCAATTCCCAGCNNCGTAACCGGACGCCGGCGGCTCAAAACGAATGACGGAATATTTTTTTTCAAGTTCGCTGATTTCATTTTCATTATTAATCAGCCCGTCGCGCACTGCACCGTAGCTGACCAGCCTGGCCAGCCTGCCGCTTTTTATATATTCATCCATGCCCTGCAGACCGCGCCAGGAATGATCTTTAATGCCGCTGCGCTGTTCTTCAGGTATTAGATTTTCCGATTCGTCACCAAAAAGTACTGCTCCCATGGCTGCATAATATTCTGAATTTTCCGGCACTAAGATAAGTTTTTCAGGCGGAAGATTCTGGGGTTTCCAGGAATGAAGCTCCCAGGTTTCAGGTATTGCTTTGCGCCAGATATGGGGAAAAGCCCTGAAAAACGTATGCGGCCCTCCTAACAATAAAACCTGATCGCGCAGAATATTGCCTCGTACCAGAACTTCAAGATTCTGTTTTACCACAGCCGTAAAAAGAGAAACAAGAATTTCTTCTTTATTAATGCCGCTTTTCAGAAGACCGACAACATCGGTTTCCGCAAAAACCCCGCATTTGGCCGCGATGTTATGAATGGTTTTTTCCTGCGGAATAATATTACGGGCTGTTTCGGGATCTATTCCAATTTTTCCCAAAATTTTATCAATCGTAGCGCCGGTTCCGCCAGCGCATTTATCATTCATAAAGGTAACGGAGGTTTTCTGCCCGGCTTCGTCGATTTTCCAGATAATTACTTTTGCATCCTGCCCGCCCAGTTCTATTACCGAACCCGCAGAGGGGAAAAGCTTTTCTACCGCCCAGGTTACGGCATTTACTTCCTGAATATATTTGGCATTGATACAGGGAGCTATAACCCGGCCGCCGGAACCGGTAATAAAAAGAACCAGATCGTTTCCGGTAAACTGTTTTTCAATTTGTACCAGAAAATCGCGTACGGTTTCGGCCTGGCGCGTGTTATGACGCCGGTAATCTTTCCATAATATCTGATCTTGGTCATTCATGACCACAGCTTTTACTGTGGTAGACCCGACATCAATACCAATTCTGCTTCTCATTAGCGCCCGGGGCAAGTTTATTTCAATATAAACAGGCTGTCTTCAAGCCGGGCTGCATTATTGACATTGGAAAACAGAATGTTTGTATAATCTCCGGAAGGTTCGCTGATCACAATCCGGGTTACGGTAAAATCAGCAGCATTGATATAAATTGTAATTTTGCCTATAAATGTCCGGGTTTTTTTTTCAACCGGATCAAGTTCGATCATGTATTTCTGGCCGTTAAAATAAAAACGCTGCAGGAAAGCGCCGGTTGCAGCTGATAAATTCCCCTGGAGTATCCGGGCAATTTCCTCGTTGGCGGCGCCGGCCTGCCGGTTTTCTCCGACAGTTATTATTTTACCTTCCTGCCTGAGCTGTATCTTTTTATTATGCATGACAATAACCGTATCGTGAGGCTCATGATATTCCCATCTGATGCTTGCCGGTTTGCGGAAATAAAAAACCCCTTTTAATAAAGCCGGCTGTTCAAGAATACTCATATGTTTTTCTTCGGTAAAATCTGCAGACAGGGCCAGGGGTCCTGCGGCAAGTTTTTCCGCCAATTTTACGAATTCTTCCCTGCCGGCGATATCTTTATATTCAAGCGCAAAGCCTGCGCTCCAGAAAAAAAGGCTGATGAAAAATTTTACCGGCATTGGCGGTTTTATATAAGAGTACAATGTTTTCATGTTGCTTTCCTGATTAAAATAAAGGAATGAATATTACGGGATTGATTGTAAATCATAATGCTGTCAGGATCCGGGCCGGGACGGAGAAGGCTTTCTGCCTGTATTCCGTTTTTCAGCATGCTGGCAGCCAGGCTTAAGGCAAAAGATGCGGCGGTAAAATATTCTCCGCATAAATGTTTATAACGGGCATGAGCTGACCCCGGAAAATCTTCAGCCAGCTTATGGCAGAATTTATCATTTTCCCGGTCTTTGTTTACACCGGTAAGCAGAAGCATTTTATTTTGATCAAGACCGGCGCTTTTCAGCATACCGCGTACAATATCGTCCGGGCGGCAATTGCGGGAAACGATACGCAGACCGGCAAGCTGCGCATAAGTGTGTTCGTTTTTTTGCGCAGACAGATTAATGAAAACCGCGCCTTCACCCCAGTTGCTGCCGCGGGTGCTTGAAGATTTTTTTTTCTGCAGGCCCAGATTTTTTAAAACCGGAAGCAGGGCGGGAATAATTTCGTCTATGCCTCCGATTAGAATATTATTCTCTTTTTTTTCAGTAATCTGCAGCATTCCGTCAAGCAGGGCAGATTCAAAGGATATAGCGCGCTGGGAATAAGTACAGTTATATCCGCGGCAGGCAGTGTGAATGGCAATATGAGCGGCAATGGCATTATGAGTGGAACTTATAAACAGAGTAGGGTTGAGGAATTTTTCGCCGTTCTCAAAAATTTGTTTTAAAAGCCCTTCGGTGTTCTCCAGGCAACCGAGCGCAGTGCCGGTAATTATGGCGCCGGGTTTTTCAATCCCGCCATCTTTCAGACACATCAGCGCAGCCACGGTTCCCATTTTGACAATTCTGCTGAATTTACGCAGCACCAGGGGATTAATCCAGGTTTTATAATCAATCGGACGAGCCTGAAAAAATTCCGGTGCAGTCGGCGATAGCCGGTATTTTCCTCCGCTGAATTCCTGCGGGCCGATACTGCCTATACCATTGATGTAATGCATGTTAAATTGCTGAAAGCACCAGGGTGGAATTGCTTCCGCCGAATCCGAAAGAATTGGTAAGCACATGATGTATTTTCTGCCCGGAAAGCATGGAAAGAGCCGGTTTAAAGGAAAGCTCAGCCATGGGGGATGTATAGCGGAGATTTGGATATATATGCCCGTGCAGAATGGAAAGGATGCAGAGAACGGTTTCTATTCCGCCGGAAGCGCCCAGGGTGTGGCCGGTAACAGCCTTGGTGGAACTGACAGGCGGAACTTTGGTAAAAACTTTTTCCAGAGCCCTGCCTTCGGACAAATCATTGTTGGGAGTGCCGGTTCCATGTGCATTGATATAATCTATTTGTTCCGGTTTAAGAGAACTCATGGCCAGCGCTTCATTCATTGATGCTACAGCGCCGTCGCCTTCCGGTGAAGAAGCTGTCATGTGATGCGCGTCGCAGGTATTTCCCCACCCGGAAAGACGGCAGAGCGGTATTTTCCGGCGTTTTGCCGCATGATCTTCGGATTCGAGTACTACAAAACCTGCGCCTTCGCCAAGTGTAAGGCCCTGCCTCGTGCTGTCAAAAGGCCGGCAGCCGTTTTTATCAAGAATCATCAGCGAATTAAAACCGTTTAAGGTAAAAAGACAGAGACAGTCGGTTCCCCCGGCCAAAGCTGCTTCGCATAAACCCTGCCTGATCATACGGGCGCCAAGAATGATGGAATTTAATGAAGAGGAACAAGCTGTATTGATGGTAGTGGCAATATTCCCGGTACCGAGCAGATCTGCCATGACCAGTGCAGAATCACCCGGGTCGTGGCGGTTGATATCGCGCAGGCGGGATTGTTTTTTTTGGTATTGATCTCTGCAGTATTCTTCAGTTCTGCGCATACCGCCTACGGTAGTAGCGGAAATCAGAACGGTATTTTCAAGCGTTTTTGAGGAAAGTTCCGCCTGTTTAAGAGCTTCTCTGCCGGCATAGAGACCGAGCAGGGCTGTGCGCGAATAATTTTGTTTTTTTTTTAAACCGCAGATTTGCGCAATATNNCAATATCATTATTGTGCATTTTTATTTCGCATACCGGTATTTCTTCGGCTAATGCCGATGTAAAACCGCTCAGGCGGCTCATGGGACTCTTGTTCCCGCGGAAAGTACGGATATTTTGTTCCGGATCTGTGCCGGCTGCGGAAATTATGCCGACCCCGGTAATGACAATATCAGGCATGAGATGAGTGTTTTTTTATATATTCAGCCATGGAATTAAGGGAATAAAAAATCTGTTTTCCTTCTTCGGCATTGACCAGTTTGATTCCGTAATTTTTTTCAAGTATAACAATCAGTTCCAGCGCATCCACCGAATCTAGATTCAGTCCGGAACCGAACAGCGGGGCTGCCGGATCAATATCTTCGGGTTTGATATCTTCAAGATTCAGGGCGCTTATTATTTCAGTTTTAAGTTTTTCGATGAGTTCCATGCGTGCTCCTTGCCGGTATTTTACTATTATTTTGAATTTTATACCTGGTTTTTTTTCTTCCATTCCTGGAAAAAATCAGGGATGGTAAACAGCAGTTCGCCGTTTTTATTCATAAAAACCTGG
>DNNS01000394.1 GCA_003497555.1 Spirochaetia bacterium | reverse complement strand
CCGCTTGTGCGGGCCCCCGTCAATTCCTTTGAGTTTCACCCTTGCGGGCATACTTCCCAGGCGGCACACTTAACGCGTTTGCTTCGTCACAGAATATTTTTAAAACATCCTACAACTAGTGTGCATCGTTTACAGCCAGGACTACCGGGGTATCTAATCCCGTTTGCTCCCCTGGCTTTCGCGCCTCAGCGTCAGTTATCATCCAGCAGCTTGCCTTCGCCATCGGTGTTCCTCCTGATATCTACAGATTTCACCCCTACACCAGGAATTCCCGCTGCCTCTATGTAACTCAAGACATACAGTATCAGCGGCATCTCCCGGGTTAAGCCCGGATATTTTACCGCTGACTTATTTGTCAGCCTACACGCCCTTTACGCCCAATAATTCCGAACAACGTTTGCCCCCTACGTATTACCGCGGCTGCTGGCACGTAGTTAGCCGGGGCTTCTTCTGCAGGTACCGTCATCAATAGCTTTTTCCACTCGCTATCTTATTCTTCCCTGCCGAAAGGTGTTTACAACCCGAAAGCCTTCATCCACCACGCGACGTCGCTCCGTCAGGCTTTCGCCCATTGCGGAATATTCTTAGCTGCTGCCTCCCGTAGGAGTCTGGGCCGTATCTCAGTCCCAATGTGGCCGTACACCCTCTCAGGTCGGCTACCTATCATCGCCTTGGTGGGCTTCTACCCCGCCAACTAGCTAATAGGCCGCAGAATCACCCAACAGTGACCCATTTGGGCCTTTCATAACAGTCTTCTCAGCCTGTTACGGTATCCGGTATTAATCGGCGTTTCCACCGGCTATCCCGGGCTGCTGGACAGATTTTCTACGTGTTACTCACCAGTCCGCCGCTCGCCGTCATCTGGCACTAATAACACTTCTTGCGATGTGCTATTAGTGCCAGACACGCTGCCGCCCGACTTGCATGCTTAAGACGCGTCGCCAACGTTCGTTCTGAGCCAGGATCAAACTCTTCGTTATCTCCTATGCTTTGGACACTTTCGTGTCTTGTCTCAAATAAATTGTTTCTTACTCTTTTCCGTCTCTATGCTGTATTTCAAAGAACTCCCGCTGATATGCAGGAACAGGCATTATAGTATCTTATTCTATTATTGTCAAGGGGAAATATTAAAAAATTTAAAAAAAATTGAGACATTTTAAGCACTGCTCCCAGATGCTGTTATTTTATAAAAACTAATAAAATAATTACAAATTTATTTTATCTATATATTAAAAAATCATATAATCTCCGAGGCAAACCGCGGAGAATTAAATTCTAAAAGAGATTAAAAAAAATAGGGTGAAAAAAAAATATTCACTTCTGTTAAAACCGTTTCTTCCGAAAAAAAGTTTTAAAAATTTTTCAGAAAAACAATTGCACCAGTAAAAAATAAAATTAATTTTCCTGATTGAAAATTTAGGTTTAAAACCTAATTGTACCTTCAATTCCAAAATAAATACCGGCTTGAATAAAATCTTCGCTGCGCTGATATTGTTTGCTGATTTTCCATAAACCTGACGCCAGACTGTTGTCACTGGAAGGCACAATACCTAAATAAGCCGGATAAGTAATGGCTGAAATTCTGCGCATCATGGCACCTTTAATTTCCAATCCCAGAGTAAATGCCTTGCTGAATGAATAGCTGTTCTGCCATCCAAGCTCCAGCAGCCAGACATTAAAATTTTCCAACAACTTGCTGTCATTAAAAAGCTGCATGTTGCGGTAACCAAGATAATTCGGCTGGGCTTCAGGCTCAAAACGGTATTCTTTACCAATTACATCTTCATTGACAAACGGCAGTTTATATTTATGATAATCAAAATTGCAATAAATTGTCTGGCGAGAATTGGCCGGCATGTGTATGTCTATCGGTTTAAGTTTTTTTGCTTTTTGAAATAATTTTAAACGAAACGGTTTTTCCTTTCTCCAGTTAAAGCTTAAACGTAAAATATGGGAATTTTTTGTATAACTTAATTCTTCAGATGTAATGTCAGCAGGTTTTTCATAAAAAAATATATCTTCAAACTGGCCGGTATTCAAATAATTGTGCATTGGTATATTATTGCCTTTTTTGTCAATATAGTAGGAGTTGGTAAAAGAATTGGACGAATATTCTCCAATACCCAAATATGGCATATTTTTAAGTGTTGTTTTCCCGCTACCGGTATATTCCTGAACATAATACTGCAGATACTGACGATTTTGGGCAACAATAAAATTATATCCTATGCCAATATCAAAATTCTGAGTTATATTAAAACGGCTGTTCATGTTTATATCATGATTTTTAATGATTTTTTTGGTATTATAATCCGTCTGCTTGGAAAGATTATAGGCAGTATCAAGAGACAGACTTTTTTTAAACGGTTTTTTAGAATTCCCGAATACCGCCTTGTTAAAAGCCGAAAAAATCTTGTCAAAATTTTTCTGTACACCAAAGCGCTGATTTTCATTCTGGGTTATTTTCCAGGTTTGACGTGAAGTCGTAAGATCACCGGAATAGGAAAACGAGGAAGGGATTATATAATCAAGATATTTGTTGTTTTTAAGGGATAAACTCAAACTGTAATTATCGCGCATGGAAAGCGATTCTCCGTATCCGTCATGCGCGTACAATCTGGTTATAGTTTCGCTGCCCAGAGGCCTCTGGCGGCGCGACACATATGTATTCTGATTGTAAATAACCTCTGCTGCCCTGTTGCGCATTTTATTATACATGGGCGGAGGATTGTATTTCTTTCCGGCAATTTTATATCCTATCTGTTTTATGCCTTCAAAGACATATTGAAATACGCCAAAATTTATATAAGGCCCCCGCATCCATATATCCTTAAGTTCCGCCAGATAAATAAATTTATCCGCCTGGTTATACATACGGCGATAATAATTTTCGTCAACCGCCCAGACAGCGCTGTTGGTCCACAAGTTGTATTCATCGCGATCAAGCACCTGGTTTTCGGTAACTGAAAGGCTGCGGCTGAAAGTAAACGGAATATTGCGTATTAAAAATTCTCCAAAATCAAAAGGCAGAGTGGCTCCGACTGACATGGTAGAGGTTATGTCCTTGTAATCATGCTTATCCTGAAAAAACTTTTTTGCCGCTTCAGCTGCTATTATCAAATCGCTGAACCGTTTCCTGTAAACATACCCATTAGAGGCAATATAATTGGAAAAATCTCTTGACTCGTTGAGATAATTGGAAAAAGATGTAACATTAAATGTTTTTGATACCTGATACTGGAATCCGCTTTCCCGCTCGCTATAGCTTATATTGGCGCGTATATTTTGCAATATTGGAAATAAAGTAAAAAAAGTAATTTTCCGGTTATAATCACCGGACAGGTTAAACGACCAGCCTTTGGAACTGCGTACGGAATTGCCGTCAATATACATTTCTTTTCTGAAAAGCGAACGGATCTCGGGCCAATATATTTCATACCACTTGTTGTAATAATTTTCCGGTTCATAATTGCGCCGGATATCATACTCCCTTTTATAATGTCCTATATTGGTGTTATAGTTAAAGGAATGAGTATCATCCCACCTATATTCCCCGCGCAGAGCCCACATAAAAAACTTCAGCCCTCCTGACAGCGCCTGATTAATGCTGTAGCTGTACCCGGCATTTTCCAGAAAATCTTTTTTATCATCCAGCGCTGCTGTTGTTTCGGGAAATACATTAAAAATCGGAAAAATATCTTTTTTATCGGTAAATGACATTACATCAAACAAATATGGCCTGTTGTATCCGTCTTTTACCAGATTTATATCGGTACTGCGCAGATTGGTTTTCATGGTAATATTTTTTCCGATGGAAGCGCTTAACGAATAAGACTGGTTTAAGGCAATACTATCCTTATAAATCGGCAGATTCCAGTTTTCACCCGCCCCGTACGACTTGGAAAATTGCTCGCGCTTGAAGATATTCACGTGATTATAGAGCGGAGAATTTATATCTTCAGTTGTGCGGGTAAAATAAAACTGGACATCCTCCGATTTGGTCACAGAATGGCTAAGGGAGGGAAAATATTTTCCATATTTTCCCGGAATGGCCAGATCAATAACATAGGTGCCGGCATTATGGGTATTCAAAAACTGATCTTCAGCCGGCACCAGATTCTGATCGAGCAGAGAAATACGATAGGTGCCGGTGCGGTTATAGGAATTATTAAACAAATTAAACATGCGGAATCTGGTGCTCATGGAACTGCCTTCATACTGGTTTTCTTCCGCGCTGGAACCTATACTGGAAAAATTATATCCTTTTTTATTGTTATCGAACCCCAGATTAAATCCGGATATTATCGGGAATTTACCGGCTTTGAGATCTTTACGCATGTCAAAGGCCGCATTGAACCTGTAGGCATAACCGAACAGGCTTTTTACACTGTCCAAGAATATATCATTATACCAGATTTCTCCCCGGCGCAGGGTATTGTCATTCTGCTCATTAGCTACACCAATACTGAAATATCTGATTTTTTTAAGTGAAGCCTTGCCGATTTTACGCAGCGTATACATACTGCCGGGCACATCGGCAGTATTATAATTTTTTGAGGTTTCGCTTTTTCCATCCCGGCTGACAGGAACAGCTTTTTTTTCGAGCAGAAAGATATGCTCAGGATCATTTGCGGATTGATTTACCAGCACCTGTTCCTCGTCGTTCATACCCATGGTTTTAATTCCTATTTGATACCATTTTGTCCCCGCCAGGTCGTTTCCGGTAATGCTGTTTACCGGCATTTTCAGTTCAAAATAATTTTTATCGTTTTCTCCGAAGCGCACTAAAACCTTTTCTTTTCCGTCTAAAGATTTATCTTTAATAAATACAAAAAACTTTATCCGCCGGTAAACGGAAAAATCATAATTTTCTCCTTCTTCAATGGTTTTTTCGACTCTTCCGGTCCGGCCGTTGGTATAATCGTCTTTATTGGTAAGCAGTATTCCATTCAAGGAATAATTGATCAGCATGGCCTGTTCCCGCAGCTGGGCAAATTCATCAGAAGCCAGCGAACCGTGCAGATCTTCATAGGTTTTACGGTAAGAACGGGCCAGATGATTCTGTTTGTAAAAAGGATCAGTAACAGTATCAACCGTACCGGCAGAAAACTGGACGGTTTTTCCGACTTCAATATCATCAATTTTTACTTTTGACCATCTGGTTCCCTTGAATGATAAAGAATCAATTACCAGCCTTCCCCGCTGATAATTGGTATCAATCTGCAGTAAATTCAGGCGGATAGAAGTAACATACTCCAGAATATTTCTGGCTGCATCGCTGTAATTCTGTTTAAGCGGAATGATTATTTTAAGATATTTTTCATTTTGAATGAAATCTCCGTCATCACGGGCATTGGGATTCTCCAGACGCTGCATCAGGGCAAATCCCCCGTAGTTGGTTGCGCCGCTCTCGGGAAATTTGATATTGGAACAGGCTGCAGTAGTTACCGGAATATATTCGCTGCCGAAAGCAAAATCTATACCCGTGGTATTGCTGGATGGATAGGTAATTCGGCGCTCGTAATTCCAGTTTTCCAAAATTCCATTACCGTTGTAATCTTCGTCGTCAAGCAATCCGTTGCCTTCGGCAATTTCATAAGGAAAATCACGCCCCTGCACCCCTATACCGTGCCATGTATTGCGTGTAATTTGAGCATTGCCGGCCAGGTTTTTACCGGTATAATTAAAACGCATAACATTAATATCTTCGCGCGATAATTCCTTATCATGGAAACTGTCAAGATCGAAATCTTCGTTTATTATTCCGGCATCAAGCGATAAACCTATTATTCCCGGATCGCTATAAGCCGCTGCCTGATTATGCGCAACACCGGGCGAGGGAACAAGTTTACAGATTATTTCCAGTGTGTTATAACGGGTAAAATCGCGGCCTTTGCTGTCAACCAGTATGGTATATGAAACATAGCCTGGACGGTTATCAAGATCGGAAAAATCATAATCAAAAACCATGGCAGCCTGGGTATCATAATCTTCCTTGCTGAGATGCCCCTCGTTACGCACCCGAAACGGCCCCGGCTTGGTCTCAAAAGGGCGGAAATTGACATTCTGCTTGCGGAAACCGTCGATGTCAGCCGTACTTTTTGCCATGGTTATTTCATCCTGAACGGTAAAAGGGACTGGAGAAGGATAGGCATCAAGAGTTTTATATTTGGTAAAATCAATAAAATAAGATTTGCCCAGTATACGTCCCAGATTTTCCAGCTCCCGATTGGCGCTGTAAAAATAAGAATTATGATTATCGGGTAAATGCCAGGTGAAATCGTCTGACTCAATATCATTGACCAGGGCCTTGCCTACCGAGTTTTTATTATGAACGGAAAAAGCGTACTCGCCGCCTAAAGTCAGGCTGAAATCTTTCAGCTGCCGCCGGTTAATCAGGGTAAATAAATCCGCATTGCCGTCAATATTCATAACAAACTGCCGATTGGGAGCGCTGTTCGGCGCCGGAGCTCCGGTAGGCTTTTGACCGGCGGAAAAAGCGATTGTAGACCCCAGATAGGTATTATCACGCACCGTATAATCAAAGCGGCCGGCTATCAAAGTTCTCTGCAGTGAAGTGCCGAAAGGCTGATATTCATAACTAATCTCAAGTACTTCACCGTCTTTTAATTCATGTCTGAGATTGAGAACACCTGCCATATAATCCATGGAATATTCCCCGGGAGGAAGAACTTTTTCTTCCCGTTTTACCACCACACTCCCGGGAATTACATTCCAGTGCTTGAGACGAATTTCCGTGCCGCTGGTTTTTTCTATATAATTAATTCTTAGAAAATGCGCATGATGGCCTTCTAAATAGGGATTTACATCATTATACATATTCATATATCCTGGAAGAGAAGCGAATGGTTTATCTCTGGAAAAATAAAAATATTTATCACCCTTTACTATATTCATGCGTCCAAGAAGATTCCAGTCAAACTCGTCTTCGCCCTGCCATATTCTTTCGCCCGGTACGCTGGATTCACTTTTAAATAATAATTCTCCGCGCAACGACTGCCAGCTGATATTATCAGGGAATTTATAATAATTCCTGAGTTCATAAGTATGCGCCATATTGGTTAAATTTTTGGGTAAAATAATGACAAAATTGGAATAAAGCGGATCATTGGTATTGACCATGACATTGGAAGTAACAATCTTCCAGTTGGGGAAATAAGTCTGCTGCCAGTTATTGCTTGGAGCGTGATTAGTGCCGTCTTTATAATATTGATAAAATAAAATACTGTAATCATTGTTTCCCGGATGTTCAGAACCTGTATCAATAATCCCGTTAATATTATCAAGAATTTTTATTGATCCGCTGGCTTCTTTAAATTTCCAGATTTGACCGGTACCAACGGTTGTATAATAAGTATTTGTGATATTTGTTATTATTAAATTGGTGGTAAAATTGGTATCATAATTAGTGATCCATGGAATTTCGTTCGAATCAACATTGGTGACAACAAAATTTGTTGTCAAATCGTAAAAATAATTGGTTATATAACCTGTAGGTTCATTATATGTCACACCCTCGCCGATCAATAGTTCCAGATCCGGATTTTCAGTGGTCCAGGTATAATATTTATACTGGCTGATGCCGGAATCAGGGACTTTAAAAAAACGGTTGCGCATATAGTTTATATCTTTGATATCAGTAATCTGGGGTAATGTTGTACCCTGACGTCTTTCCACCTCGGATACTCCCTTGGTAAGACTGAAAATCGCTGTCATATCAAGATGCTTTGATTTTCCCTCGGCCCGTATTCCAAAAGAATTTTTTGATGAACCNNTAAGTCAACATCACCCAGTTTTACGCTTTTTACAAATTCGTCTTTTTCACCCTTATATTCAACAGTATATTCGTTTTGGGACGAACTGGAATTATGCGCAATGGAAACATGAATTTTTCTGCCGATTTTTCCTACAAGATTAATCTGTAAATTCTGACCGGCCCGGAAACCGTCAGGGATTGTCGCATTGGCAAATGTTCTTCCGGGACGGCCTTTTATATCTCCTATGTAATCGTATACATAGCCTCCATTCTTTGCGCTTTTTTCCGAATTAAGTTTTCGAAAATACCCGGCTGTGCCCCATGATAATTTCAGCGACTGGGAACCAAAAAGCTGCATATGAGTCTCCCAGCGGTCAAAAGAGATTGCCAGCTTTCTTTTTACGCCGTCTTGTACAGCTTCAACTTTATATTCCGATATTTCCGCTAAAATTTTACGCGCCTGGTTGTCATAAATAAAAAAATCGGTTTTAAGCACCAGCTCGGGATTAGTTTTATATTTTTCAAAAACCCAATCCAAAAAAACTTTATGCAGACGGGGATAACTGCTTGAGTGTATTGGGTAATCATATACTCTTTTTCAGGCACCATCCAGCCTGTATATTTTTTTTGCGCATCGACTTCTGCAGGTTTGGGATTCAGATCATCAAAAATTGTCGGATAATCGAGTATAACCAGAGCAGGCAGAAATGAAAAAAAAATGGAAAAAAGTACAGCGAGACGGAAAAAAACAAACATTGTATACTCAATGACAATTATAGACTGATTACCCGTATAATTCAAAATGAAAGAAAGATTATCAGACTGTAACAGCAGATCAGAACATGCCATACATCCCGGCAACCCCGTTTTTCTGCTGGCGGTTACAGCCATCAGCATTCAATTTTATTCTCTGCTGCGCATTAAACCTTTCTGGCTGGATGAATGGTTCGTTATTTATTCCATCAAATTTCTTTCTTATTCCGATTTATTCGGTATTTTGCCGTTTACCCAGCAGTTTCCGCGCTGTTATCTTGTCTTGATAAAAGTAATTTCTTCAATATCAGGATACAGTTATTTCGGTTTGCGCCTCCTGCCCTTTTTTATCCAGATTCTCAATGTTTTTCTTTTTTTCCGTATCAGTTCCCTGCTCTTTGCCGGGCAGCGGAAAAAACAGCTTGCATTTATACTGATTATCCTGTCTTTTTTTACAACAGTACATTATTTTTTTCAGATTAAACATTACTCGGCTGAAATGCTCGCATCCCTGCTGGCATTTTTTCAGTACAGGTTTTTTTGCCGTATTCCCGATAAATCCGGAATAAACAGACATTACTTACTGTGGTCATTACTATTTTTAATTTTACCGCTGGTCAGTTATACCTATGCATTTACCGCCCTGCCGGTTTTTATATTTTTTTTCTATCCGGAGCGCAGAAAAATATCCGGTATTTTGATCCTGCCTGCCTGCCTGTTTACAGCCGGACTGCTTATTTCCTGGTTTACGGACCTGCGGATGGTTCTTAATGATAAAACCATGAATATTTATTGGGAAAATTTTCTTATTAAAACCCAGTCGCTGAAAATATTCATTAAAACCGCCTTACACAGTCTGATAAATTTTTTCGGTCTGGCTGCCGGTCAAAACTCGGAAAACAAAAATATTTTTATTTTATTCGGCATGCATACTGCCAAATTATTTTTTTCCATTACAGCTGTAATCGGATTTTCCCGGCCGATTTGCGCTTTTTTTTCCAAAAAATCCGCAGTCAACCGGTTTAATCATGATCAGATATATTTTTCCGGAGTAATCATACTGATTCTTGCTGCCGGGCTGGCGGGAAAACTTCCGCTTGGCCCCATGCGGCTTAATTATTTCGCTCTGCCGGCGCTGGCTTATTTCATGATTTCTTCCGGCCGAACCATGCGTGTATTCACCCGGAAAAAAATTGCAGAAAATTTTATTATCATTATTATTATAGTAATCTCTTCATTGTTTTTCATCCAGCGTTATGTTAAAGAAGCGTTTGATAAAAACCAGTTTTTCAGCAGAAAATCCTGGGAAAATGCCGGGAATGCCCTGAAAAATGCGTACCGGCTGAATCTTCCGGTTTTTATCAACTCCCCGGCAGCCGAATATGACAGGCTTTGTCTGCTTGCACATCCGGAGTTTAATATTAAAAATCCCCGGCCGATATTTATCACTTCAAAATTATCATCACCTGATTTACCGGGCGTGTATATCAGCAACTGGCAAATTAATATTAAAACATCTGAAATTCAAAAATAGCTTTTAAAATTGAAAAACCGGAGAAACCATGAAAATAACAATTAAATCGTACATCATAACATGTTTGATGATAACAGCGCTTTATAAGAATATATTTGCGGAAAACAATGACACAAGTCTTGTACTGGAAACAATTGAATCTTTTGAACAGGATTCGGACAATGACGGGTTAAGCGACAGGTGGCATTTTAATAAACAAAACTGCAGAGGAGAATGGTTATGTAATTTAAATACCAATGCCTTTTCCGGAAAATTTTCCCAGGAATTAACCGTTAACGATGAATCTGCGATCACAATTGTCAGCGGAGACAAAAGCGATGATGCTGTCAATGATTTTATCCCTCTTGATTCCGGAAAAAAATACCTGTTGAATTTCCACTACCAGTTAAAAGGCAAAGGGCAGGTATCGTTTGAAATATTATGGTTCTCTGACAATAACTGGACCAACAGAATTAACGGCGTAAAAAGCGTAATCGAAAAAAACCATTTCGGCTCTGAAAGTAAATGGTCTTTATGACATGCTGATGGGCATTATGTTTATGACCGGTTTTGAAGGGCAATGGACATGGTGGGGTCAGCTTCCCCAAAATGCACAGGGGCCTGATAAAGTAGAGACTATTGATTATTCCCCGGCCATGAGGCTTTATTTTCAGCAGTGGCTGAGGAACACCTATCATAATAATCAGGAAGAACTCAGGAAAAGCTGGAATAGGCAAAATGTAACTTTCGAAACTGCTCCCCTGCCTGAGGAAAAATATATTTCAGAAACCGAATATAATCAATTTCGCGATCCCCGGTCCGGCATAACCGGTCAGATTCTTGATTATTTCCAGGCGTTTATCGATTGCAAATCTTCAGTGCTGGATGATTGGGGAAAGATTATTAAAAACGAAACAAGAGAAAGTCCGGTTTTATACGGAGTGTTTCACGGAAATATGCTTGCTCATTTTATCGGCGGCGGAAGAAACCACATGCGCAATGCTTTTTTTATCAATAAATCATATCTTGTTGTGCATACAATTAAAAAAGGTTCCCGAAAAATTTCTTTGCCCGGTAATTATCAGGTATTCAATTTACTGGAAAACAAATATACAGCAGTTAAAAACAATGCCATAACTATTAATCCGGACGGCCCAACTACATATATTTACCGGCTGGATGCTGCAGGAAACTGATTTCAAAAAAAAAAAACCGCAAAGTTTAAAATCACTGCCAGCAAAATTCCCGCCCGTTCAGCCGTAAATATACGGTTTGACCTGAATCCCTGCCAATCTTGAGTTATATTAATTTTTATGATTTTTCAGCTGTTTTCTGTAATCACGGGGGGTACATTGATGGCGTTTTTTAAATTCTTTATTGAAATGCTGGCTGGTCTCAAAACCCGTTTCATACAAAATTTCAGTTATTTTTTTTTTAGTATTTTTCAGCAGGAATTCCGCCCTGGCAACACGGTAATTGTTTAAATATTCAATAAAACCGGTTTTGAATATTTTTTTAAATTTAGTCAGAAAATATTCCGGATTCAACCCCAAAGCTCCGGCAATATTGTTTTGAACATGTTTATGGTCATGGCATTCTGATAAAAAAGCCAGCACGCTGTTTTTAAAACTTTCGCTTTTTTTTTCTAATCTCGGCAGATGATTTCTTTTTCCGGCGACTGAAGCAGTTGACCTCCCCGGGCGGAATTCACCGCGGCATAATA
Source organism: Spirochaetia bacterium (assembly GCA_003497555.1). GTDB lineage: Bacteria > Spirochaetota > UBA12135 > UBA12135 > UBA12135 > UBA12135. Next base: position 2,867 of record DNNS01000394.1, on the reverse strand, counting down.
TTCGGTTACCGGTGGAACTGCGCGCACTGGTAAAAATTTCATGCAGCATGCGTACCGCCATTGCGCCGATATGCGGAAAATCCTGGCGTATGCCTGTTAAAAAATTCCTATCTTGCCCGGCAAGTGTTTTTCCGTCAAATCCCGTAACGGCAATATCATCCGGTATTTTAATATTATTTTTTTTTGCATAACCGATGAACAGGTTGGCAAGATAATCATTCGCAAACATTACCGCTTCAGGCATAAAATCAGGCTGAAAGTATTGGGCAAAATACAATTCGATATATTCGTCTTTTATCTGATTGTGGGCATCCAGGCAGCGGGCAGGCACAATGCCGGGACATTCCAGCCGGTATTTATCGGTTTTAAGGTCAAACCCGCATACCCATTCCTGTTTCAGCAGCAGCCGGTACCGCCCGATAAGCTTTTTATAGGCTAAAAACCGATCTTTTGCCCAGCCGGCCATGGCAACGCTGAAGAAACCGATTCTGGTAAAACCCCGGCTAAGCAGATGAGCGAACAGATCGTTTATACCGGCTAAGTCGTCACTGCCGATAAAGTTACCCTTGTTTCCGGGCGGCGGATTTAACAGATAAACCATCGGAATAAACTTTTCCAGTTTGATTAAAATCCGATCAGTCTCCGGCCGGGTGAAATTATAAAAAACTATTATACCGCGATATTTTTTGTATGAGCCGGTGCTAAAAAAAAAATCCAGATCGATATCCCGATCAAAAATTTCCATGCTGATATCAAGGGCAAGGCATTCATTACGGCAGCCTGATAATAATTTAAAATCCTTGTCAAAACGTTCCGGATGAATTTCGTTCGGAGCCGTGAGATCAAGAAATAAAATAGAATATTCGGACACAGGAATAATTATACAGAGAAAAAACAATTTTTCAACTATTTTTAAACACTATTTTTAAAAACTGACCTTTTTAGCCTGAGGAAAACGGTTGTCGAGCTTGTTATAGTGATTTTTTTTATTTTAATTCGGTCAATTCAACAGACTCAAGTGCCCGGATTGACTGCTATAATCCCTCAAATAAAAAATTACATTCGCACCCAAAAGATATTGCAAAATATTATTTTTTATGAAATAACTATAGCAACAATTTTTAACGGAGTGTAATTATGAAAAAAATCCTGATTATTTTATTAATTGTTGCTGCGCTCGCCTTGTCTGCTTTTTTATTATTCCGCAATAATTATCAAAAAATGAGAAATGCGATAAACACTGAATTTTCAAAGGTTCAGGCGGTTAATTTAGCCGGTAAACCAGACGGTAATTATACAGGCGAATTCGGATCTTTTCTGGTTAATGTTAAACTGGAAGTTACAGTAAGCAATAACAGCATCAGCGGGATAAAAATTCTGAAACAGGATTGCGGCAAGGGCTACGAAGCGCTTGCTACAACCGATCGTATCATTACAGCTAACTCTCCGCTGGTAGATGCGGTTACCGGAGCTACCAGCAGTTCCAAATCAATCATGATTGCAGTCTGGAAAGCGCTGCAATAAAAAATTTTCTCTCGCCTGTATACAATACCGATAGATACAGACCATGCAATTACCAATTCAGGATGTCGAAATGAACCNNAACCGGAGTACCGAAAAGATGAAAAAATAGAAAGTTAAATGAAACCTGCCGAAATTCTGTCTCAATGAGTTTTGTTTTAATGCAGTATTTTATTAATTTCAGATTCAACTTTTTTACAGGTATCATCCAGTGTCATCCGGCCTTCAAAATATAGTTTTGTATAATCATTCATTATTTTCTGCGCTTCATTAAACTGGGCAAACATGTGGCGGGGTCTGAAAAAGGGCAGACTGTCTTTTACCAGGGATTTATTTTCAGGGACTGTATTCTGGGTTATATAAAAATCCCAGAGAGATAATCTGGAGGGAATACCGATCTGCAGTTTAACCATTGTTTTCTGCGCTTTTTCCGAACATAAATAGGCAATAAATTTAAAGGCAGCTTTTTTATTTAAAGATTTGGCAGGAATTACAAAACCATTTACCCAGAGTTGGACAGTTCTTTTACCGGATATTGTCGGCACCGCAGCAATATCCCAGTTAAAATCTTTTGCTTTGAAGGAAAGATCCGTAATAGACCAGGTTCCGCCAAGCATCATGGCTGCCTTATTCATCTGGAAATAATCAAGACTGCTCAAGCTTTCATAATCCTTGGCTGCCGGAATACTACCGTTTTCTACCAGTTTTTTATTCCACAAAAGCGCCTTTTTTACTGGTTCGGTATTAAATAGGGATTTTGTATAATTTTTATCAAAAAAATCACCGCCATATTCATAGACAAGTGTGTCAAAGATCCCCCCGGTAAGACCTGAGCTGACGAGTATTCCTTTTTCATCGCGTACGGTGAGAGCCTGGGCAATTTTAGCAATATCATCCCAGCCGGTATTCAATCCGGGATATGCGATTCCCTTTTTATCAAAAAGATCCTTGTTGTAATAGAGGCAAAAATAATTAAAAAAATAGGTCATTCCGTAAGTTTTACCTGCTTTTTCAAAAATATCCCTGAATTGGGGAATAAAATCGCTGTTATCAAGATTACCAATATCGTCTATGGCTGCAAGTGAATCTTTGGTCATTAAATAGGAGTAGGTGTCGGCATTGACATGCATTACATCCGGTACATTTCCGCTGGCTATCCAGGTTTTAATTTTCTGATCATACATATTACCGGGAATATGATTAAGGATTACATTGATTTCCGGATTTTCTCTTTCAAATGCAGTTTTGATTCTTTCCATGAAAAATCTGCGGTTTTGTTCGCCCCAGAAAGTGACAGTAATAGAAATGTTCCGTTTGCTGTTTTGCCTGGAACATGCGCAGATAAA
>DNNS01000504.1 GCA_003497555.1 Spirochaetia bacterium | reverse complement strand
GAAATAAGACAAGCTGAATACGAGGAGGTGATAAAAGAAGCTTTTAATGACGGGTGGACTGTGAATGAAAAAGCCGTAAAATACGCTTGAGGGTGTCAGTAACAGAGATGGGCGGTTTTGGAATGGGGAATTCCGGAATTTACGCGAGAAAAGAAGAAATTCAGCAGGAGAGATTACATCGAGTCTGGATTGTGAAAATATATGGTAAAATTTTGTCTGGAAGATTGAATCTTGATGGGGATGGGGTATAATAAAGGGGTGTTGAAAAAAGGAAGTTCCTATTCATCAGGAGGGGAAAATGAGTTCAACAATTTATGTACTGAAAACAGCCTTCTTCGGCTGCCGAAAAACCATAAAAAAAGACTACAGCGGCATACAGAATTTAAACATACAAAAATACAGCCGTACAACTGTTTTTAATCATCAAATCTGTGCTAATAGCCGAATTATTTTTGCTGCGGGAATAATAATTACTGTTTGCAGTATGCTTTCCGCTGAAAACCCAAACGCAGCCAGGATACGCAAAGACGACGTAAACCAGGACGGCATCGTCACCCGTGAAGAATTCAAGGGCCCTCCCGCTATTTTTGAAAAAATTGATCAAAACCATGACGGTTCTCTTAGTGAAGATGAAATTGCCGGCAGACCAAGCGATCCTAATGAACGAAACAGAATTACCCCGGACACATCAGGAAAAAATCAGGGAAAAGCCATGGGCGACCCGTTTAATCAGAACGGACGCAAAGCGGTTTCCGCAAAAATACCGGAGAACATTGAATACGTTCAAAATGTGCAATACGGAACCGGCGGAGGTAAACCGCTGCTGCTTGATTATATTCGTCCCAGACAATCAGTCAAAAAACTTCCGGTTATTATATTTGTGCACGGCGGCGGCTGGCAAAGCGGTTCTAAAGAAACGGCAATTTTCACCCAGCTTATGCCGTATGCCGAAGACGGTTATTTTTGCGCCAGTATTAATTACCGACTTTCCGGCGAGGCTGTGTTCCCTGCTCAAATTGAAGATTGCAAATGTGCCGTGCGGTTTATACGCGCAAAAGCCAAAGAACTTGGCCTGAATGCAGACCGTATCGGCGCGTGGGGATCTTCTGCCGGCGGCCATCTGGTAAATTTACTCGGCACTACGGCTGACATTAAAAATCTGGAAGGAACCGGAGGGTATGCGGAATTTTCCAGCCGCGTTATCGCTGTCGCCGACTGGTTCGGCCCGACCGATCTGAGCATCTCATATCCCGGGCATTTAACCGCCGGATCCCCGGAAGGAAAACTTATCGGCGAGGGATTCCCCGGCGATCAAGCAAAAACCGAACGGGCAAACCCGCTTCATTATATTACCAAAGATGACGCGGCTTTTATTATTCTGCACGGCGATGCCGACACCGTTGTACCTCCCAAAATGAGCGAGCTTTTCTACGCTGCGCTCAAAGCCCGGGGAGTTGACGCGGCATATCGATTATTCCCCGGCGAAAAACACGGCAGTTTCCGCAACCCGGCAGCGTCTGAAATGACCAAAGCTTTCTTTGATCGGATACTGAAAGTAAAATAAACTGACGCCAACATTCCGATCAACGGCACCTGCGAAATTGCCGGTATCCGCTTATTTAACAGGCAGGAAACTCCCCCGTACAGTTTGTCCGGCATAATCGCCGTCCGGCAAAACGAGCCGGATTACCGTAGCGCCGCCGGTATTAATTTCAGCGCCGGTTCCGCTGTATTTACGGTTGACAGAAACCGAAAGCTGCAGCGCCATGGCGCAGATACCAGCGGCCCCCAGCTGCAGCCCTCCGCTGCTTTTTCTGGCTGCCGTCAGAAAGCATGGCTGATCAACACTTAAGGTGAATCCGTCCACCGCAGTCACTGTTCACTTTTCATAAAAAACACATTCGACAACCTGTTCCGCCAAATGCTCAACTGCCTGCAAGCCTGTAGTGATAGCCAGAACCCCTACCGCTGAATCCGCTGCTGCTGATTTAAATTCTGCCGGAGGCAGACAAATCACGCGGTAGGCATACGTCGCGCCGCGCGGACGCTTGCCGTGATCTATATATATGCTGAAAACTTGTTCGGTTATCGGATCATCACCGAGCGAACCGGATATTTCTTGCCAGCTGCCGGCCTGTTCACTGACCGCAGCTGCATTTTCACCTCTTCACTGATAGTTTTTATACACTCATCATAACCCGGCACTAAAGTATCGATCAACCGCTGTTTAATTATCTGTAAATCCTGGATATGTTTTTTCGCCAGAACCAGATCCGGCATAGTCGCCAGAATGGTATTTTTTTCTGCACGGAGATTATAATACAACGAACAGGAAAAAGAAAAAATGGACAGCATAGTACGATATATCGCGAAACAATTCTATTCCATGGAGCGGGTGATATATAATGAAGCCGGAAGTACCGTGCTTTATAAGGGTGAATTTAAAAAATCGATCAAACAGAATTTTGAAACCTTCAGCCCGACTGATTTCATTGCGGCACTAACGGCCCACATCCCGGAGCGGCATCAAAATATATAAATTTTTACGGATACTACTCTAACAAAAGCCGCTGCCTGCTGGCAAAAGCAGGAGTGCCGGAAATAGAGGAAAATGTGTCTATTATGCAGAACCCGCCGAGGGAGGAACAGAAA
>DNNS01000507.1 GCA_003497555.1 Spirochaetia bacterium | reverse complement strand
CGGTCACCGATAATAAGTTCCCGTTGTCCGCGGCCTATGGGTATCATGGCATCAATAGCTTTGATTCCGGTTTGCAGGGCTTCTGCCACATTCTGCCGCGAAATAATCCCCGGCCCTTTTTCTTCTACCCGGCGTTTTTGGGAAGAAACAACAGGACCTTTCCCGTCAATGGGGTTTCCCAGAGAGTCTACCACCCTGCCAAGCAGGGCTTCGCCTACCGGGACTTCGGCAACTTTTCCGGTTCGGCGTACCAGGCAGCCTTCTTTGACATCTTCATAACCTGAGAATAAAATAATACTGACTGTATCTTCTTCCAGATTCATGGCCATACCGCTGGCTGTTTTTCCTCCGCAGATACCGATTTCAACCAGCTCCCCGGACATAATTCCTTCAAGACCCCAGACCCTTGCGATACCGTCTCCGGCCTGAATTACTTTTCCGGTTTCAATTTCTCCGGCAGAAGGTTCGAAACCCGCAATTTTACTGCGCAGTAGTTCCAGTATTTCCCCGGGCCTGATATCATCTCTCATGCTTAATCCTTTTTATTTAATCTGCCGGTCAGACAGATTTTAAAAATATACGAAAAAGCCGGAATCTTTCGGCAAGCGTAAGATCAATCAGCCTGTTCTGCCAGCTGATTCTGATGCCGCCCAAAAGTTCCGGAATGATACGTATTTCCAAAAAAAATTTTTTTCCAATCCGCTTTATAAGTTTTTCAGCCAGAAGCGTGCGCAAACCGGCATCAGGCTTATATGCAGCTTCGATCAAGACTCTTACGGTTTTAGATTTTTTTTCTTCATGGCGTAAATATGCCTCAGCCAAAAAAGGTAAAACCGCAAGTCTTCCGTTTTGCACTAAGAGTTGCAGTGTACGCGCAGTTAAATTGCCGATATAAGGGATAAATGCCTGGTTGATAAATTCTTCGGAATTTTTTATAGTCAGGCCCGTCCTTTTACAATAGGCGCTGATTTGCCGTATGCCGGCAAGCTTGCCGATTTTTTTCATATCGTGCCGCACTTCTTTCAGGGCTTTTTTTTCTTCGGCTGCCTGGTAAAGCGCAGCTGCATATCTGGATGCAAGTTTTACGCTCATAATAAATTAATCTGCCCGCGTGTCCATTTTTTATCAGCCGCTCCGTTATATGACCGTTTAACGAGTTTTTCAGCTGTAATGCAGACAAGGTCTGAAAGCTCCAGACGCATTTCATCAAACAGGGCAAGCCGCCGGGCAGAAGTTTTTTTTTCCGCCCGGGAAGCAATCTCCCGGGCTTCCTGTTCAGCCTGACTTAGCAGGTTTGTTCGCAATGTTTCGGCATCTGCCCGGGCTGAATGCAGAAGGCTGTCGGCTTCATTTTTTGTCAGCCTGATAATTTCCTCGCGTTCCGTATTAATATCCGATAAACGTTTTTCAATCTGCAAGGCGCTGTCTACCGATCCGGCAATAACAGCTTCCCTTTCTTTCAGGCTTTTCAGCAGCGGGGGCAGGGCAAATTTCCATAGAATCAGAAACAGCAAGCCGAAAACAATCCATGTCCAGATTGCCAGGCCCGGATCAATCGCGAATAAATTCATAAATTATCCGCTTGTTTATTTGGAAAAAATTACCAGCAGCGCAATAATTGCCACAAAAAACGCCAGACCCTCAATCAGCGCAGCCATCAGTATCATATTGGTACGGATATCTTTTTTTTCCGCAGGCTGACGGGCAATCGCATCCATGGCTTTTGATCCGATAAGACTGATACCCAGGGCTGCGCCGAAAGCTCCCAAAGCTGCGCCGATAACCGCAAGAGCGCGCGATAAACTTGTTAAATCCATAATTAATCCTCCGAATTTTTATCAATTTTTTTTACATCATTCATTAATAACCAAAGCTGTAATTATCTCAAATCGACAGCCAGAATACGGCATTTAATCAGCATGTTTTTCAGAAACCGCCATATTTATAAAAATACAGGAAAGCAGGGTAAAAACCAGCGCCTGAATAAAGGCCACCAGCAGTTCCAGGATATAAACAAATAAAGAAAACGGTACTGCCACTGCTGCCATCAATGGACTTAACACAAAAATCAAAGCCAAAAAAGAAAGAATGGCAAGATGCCCGGCAAACATATTGGCAAAAAGCCTCAGGCTAAGAACCATGGTTTTTATAAAAAATCCGCTGAACTCCAGAAAAGCTACAAATAAACCGACAGGCAGCGGCGCTCCCTGCGGAAACATGTGTTTGAAAAAACCTGCAAACCCGGCGCTTTTTAAGCCGTAAATAAAAATAATTAATAAAATAAGAAATGACAGGGCGGTTGTAACGCTTAAACTGCCGGTTGCAGCCTTGAAGGCGGGAAAAAGACCCAGAAAATTAACTGTCAATAAAAATAAAAAAAGAGCAGAAAAAAATGCCAGCCATTTTTCGCCGCGTTCTTTACCCATGACCGGAACCGTTATATCGTTACGCACAAACAGAACCAGCATTTCAAGAATAAGGGCCGGTCCTTTGGGTTTAAGACTGATTTTCCGGACAGCGGAAAAAAAAACCGCTAAAATCACGGCAGCAGCAAGCAAAACTACCAGCATGTTTACCGAGATTCCGAAAGGAAGAATAACAGGCTTAATGCCGGGGAAAATTTCCATAACCCGGCTGTCAAGTATATGATGAAAAAGAGTTGCGGCCAGATCGTTTTCATTTCCGCTGCTGTTCGCGGAAGATAGTATAAGCTGAAACAGACGGACACAGTTCATTATTTAATGTCCCCGGAATCGCTGCTTGTACCGGCGAGCAGACTCCAGACTTGTTCGCGGCTTGAAGCGTTAAAAAGCAAATCCTGAAAATTTCTTTCTTTCAGCATACCGATACAGGACGACAGCAGGCTTAGATATCTTCTTTGCTGATTAAAACCGGACGCAATCATAAGTACAATGCGGACAGGTTCTCCGTCAATACAATTATAATCAGGTATGGGGAAACGGTTAACAGCGCAAGCCATGACAATGTTGTTAACACAGGAAAGATGCACATGGGGAACAGCAATGCCCAGCCCAATTGCCGTAGATAACATCTGTTCGCGTTCAAGTATGCGCATGGAAAAAATCTCCGGGTTTTCAATACTGTGTGTTTCAGACAAGACGGAAATCAGCGAATTCAGAACAGCGGTTTTGCTGCGGAAATCAGAAAGCAGAATATTTTCAGGAGTAAGAATATCGCTGATTGAAACCGGCAGTTCCTGTTTTAATTTGTCAAATTGTTCATCAACCCAGCGTAATATTTCTGATTTTTTAAAACGCCATGATGTGCCGATTTTACCGGCCGGGATTTTTTTTTTCTGCACCCAGTCATATACTGCGCGTTCCGATATTTTAAGATATTGTGCAACTTCTTCCATTGTTAAAATTTCTTCATTCATATGTTATCATTATAATATAAATGTAGGTGTTTGTCAATATATGTAATGATTTGACAAACACCTACATTTATATTATAATGATA
>DNNS01000151.1:4603-4957 GCA_003497555.1 Spirochaetia bacterium | reverse complement strand
ACAAAATAAATTTTCATAGGAGGCGAATATGATTCGCAACATTTTAAGACTTTTTTTACTGGCAGTAATGACACTGACAGCCGGAGCAGAAGAAATGATCACTGGTACAGGTGTGGTTATGGTACTTGTTCCTGCCGGAACCTTTACTATGGGCAGTAAAAGCGGAAAACCTAATGAACAACCGGAACACAAAGTTACAGTTTCAGCCTTTTACCTTGACAAATTTGAGGTTAAACAGGGAGATTATGAAAAAATGACCGGTATGAATCCTTCAAAATTCGGAGGAAAGGAAAATCCGGTAGAACAGGTACGCTGGTTTGAGGCAGCACTTTACTGTAATGAGCGTTCGCGCCG
>DNNS01000151.1:0-4541 GCA_003497555.1 Spirochaetia bacterium | reverse complement strand
GGAATGAAAAAAGCCAATGCCTTCGGCCTGTTTGATATGTCGGGCAATCTTTGGGAATGGTGTAATGATTTTTACCAGGAAGATTATTATACGGTTAGTCCCTCTGCCGATCCCCGCGGCCCTGAAAATGCCAAGAAACGCGTTCTGCGCGGCGGCTCCTGGGGCACAACAACCGATACATTAAGATTTTCTTACCGTCTAGCTGATGACCCTGCCAATGCTGATATCTGTCAGGGTTATGACACTTATGGATTCCGCTGTGTACGCCGGCCGTAAAGTTTCGAGCTGAATATTTTACTGCATTCAGTTTTACGCATCACTCAGGCTGTCGATTTGAAACANNATCTATTCTTCTTTTTCTTATGCTTTCTGGAAGTCTGTACGCTAATGCATTAATCACTCAGACTTCCGGAAGTACTGTTATGCAAAACAGCAGGATAGTTCTCATTTTTCAGAATGGGCAAACCAATATTCGGTTATTGTATAAAACTGCACAGGAAAAATCCCATGCCTGCTATGGTATTTCAATTAATCATGCACAGCTGCATACGCTGGAGATCATTTCCAACAACAACGTGCATTCCGTAATTGCAGCCGGTTTCTTGGAAGATCAAAGCATTAGTATTGTCTATTTCAGTATGCAGAAAGATATACCGTATTTCTCGATTGTGCCAAAAACTACGGAAACACTTATTAATTTTTCCGGAAACAGTGAATATACAGTAGTGCCTGAACTTGCCGGTGAAGACCTGGTTATTGATCCGGCCGGCATTAACGATAGAATAATTTCACTTCNNCTTGCCATGGTTGTGTTGCCGCACAGCCTCCCCTGTGTAAATCTCAGCGTGAGCGGACACTTGATTGCCGAAACCGGAATTAATATCCAAGTCGAAGACGCGATTTACTGCTCAATTATGGCTGCAGAGGCAATCTGGTATGCTGCGCCGGCTACTAATTTCAGTATTTATGAAGATACAATTCTAAACTGGAAAGTGCCGTTTGCTGCCGGCTGGCGGCTTGATTTTCAAAGGAATGACGGGTTATTTAAAGGCACAAGTGATTCCTGGTGGGGTATTTTTAAAAAAGAGGAAAACTATGAAACGGTAAGGTTATGGCGGAAAGGCTGCGGTATTATTAATCAGCAAGCGCGCACTGCCTGGGTATCGGGTATTGGAAATTTTGTTTATCCCCTGTTTTTTCTGAGTAACAATACTGCACTGCTGCGTATACCGAAATTTTCCAGTGAGCAGCGCAAAGAAACGGTTTATACAGGCAATCTGATCATCTACCCTCTGGATGATGAAAGTGCAACTCCGCCCTTTTCTGTTCCGCTGGCTGTATTCCGCCGCATTTATGGCCCGGCACAAACCGATGAGCTGCTTGACGTACAGGGATTGCTGAAAAATACCAATGATGTATATCCGGCTACCTGCGGAGTTACTCACGAAGCTGAAGCAATATTTGATGAAGGGCAGGAAACAGAAAAACGAAAGTACTTATACAATCGTATTGAGCAGATGAAATTATTTGTTCGCGCTATGCGGGGGCGCATGGCGGAATATGAACACTGGTATAATGACACTGTTCAATTTTACAGCCTGGCTGCTGATAAAAAAGAATTTTTGCCGTATATTCACGCTTTAGAAGAAATCAGCGTAATGATTCCCCGGCAAATGGCAATGGTTCAGGAACGTATTGCTACACCGGCCCATGCTGAATTTTTAGCTGATAGTATTATTGAACTTTTAGATTCTGAAGAGCAGGAAAAAGCAGACAAGGTAAAAGACCTTGGCCGGAGAATACGCACTATCGGCGGAGCACAGGATACCTCGCTTGGAGTTTTTCATACTGCTGTTGGTCTTATGCGCTCACGGGCCGGGCAGTTATATTTATCAGCAGAAAGCCAGGACACAAAAAAATTTCTGCTGGAGATACGCATGCGGAGTATGCAAATGCTTAAACTGCGTTATGGAATGGAAGGCAAATAAAATGCGCATCTATATTTATTTGTGCGCTGTAATTCTTTTTTCACGGCTTTGGCTTTCATCGGTTGTGCTGGAAGGTTTTGATCTTGGCGTTCCGGTACGGGCTATAAATAAAGGCAAATATATCTGTTATCTGAATACTGAAGTAAATAGCTGCTGGGAATATGCCATGACCGGTTCAGAAGATGTTTGCTGGCAATCTGTACCTGTTGTGCAGCCGGTAAACGGAACTATATTTGCAGTTCCCTGCGGTATGGGAGCCAGTAAATCAACAAACGCAAAACATTCCTTATATATTAACGGAATAAAGATTCTTGATTTTTCAGCTCAGTATGCATTAATCAGCCGCTGGACAAACAATGATGTGCAGATCGAATTTCATACCTTACTGGTAGATAAAAACCGAGATCTATTCGGAATCATGTTTGTCTCGGTGCCTATGCGCCTGCTTAATCGCGGCCAACCGGTAAATTTCAGTGTCCGCGGAGAAATAGAAAACAGTAAATCATGGTTTATGCTTTCATCCGTATCCGGCAGCGCAACATACCGTACTGCAGAAATACAATCGGAAAGAAAAATATTTCTGGAAATCGAAAAAGCCCGTAAAGCATCCGCAATCTCTCCGGAGACTGATAATACCGGCGCTGCTGTAACGCGTATCTGCCGCTGGCCTGAAGGCAGGCGCATGGCCTTGTCAGCTGTTGTTCTGCCGATAAGCCAGTGGGTAAAACCTGTTTTCAACTCCTGCAGAATACCAGTGACGATCTTGGATATTCCAGGTATGCAGGAAAATATCAGCAATTTTTTTTCGCGCTTGCCTGGCGATATACCTCCCCAGGCTCAGGAATCATGCCGTTTGTTTTTCCTCACCCCCGCTTTTAATCATGTCAGCAATGAAGAAATATTTACCGAAGCATATAATCTTGGTTTATGGCTGGTGGAAATCTGCAATGTTCCGGAAACCGGCAGAAAAGAAATAGAAAAACACTGCAGATATCTTGATTCTCTTGGTTTTAATATCTGGTTTGCCGAACCCGAAAAAATTCTGGAATATTCCCGGCGTACGGAAAAAGCAGAATTAATAATCAGTAAAAACGCAGCTGGCAGCGACCTTGTGACAGTCAGTGACCCGCTGCACCGGGACCGGGAAAACGAGCAACCGCTTTTTGTGCAGATCGAATTTCCCGTGGGAAAAAAAATCGCCCGTTGTTTTGTTGATGCCAAACCATGGATATTCAAATATATTTATCAAGGAAATAATTACGGCATCCGTTTTGCCGTACCGGCGTACGGAAAATCTGTAGAAATACTGTGGAGATAAAATTCGTAATTAAAAAAGATCTGTCCAAGGAATTATAGAAATAACTTTTATTAACTGAAATTCAATTGTTTTCCTGCTGCGGAGTTAATATATACTTAAACCCGCCAGAAAAACATAGAAAATCATCTGATAGAAATTATTGTGCGCTTTTTATCACTTCCTCAATCATGGCAAGCATATTCGCAAGCGGAACATCACCTGGTATGGAATGAGCAGGCGACAGAATATAACCGCCCTGCTTCCCCAGTCTGATCATTTTCCGGACTTCGGTACGAACGTCTTCCGTACTGCCGAAAGGAAGACTTTTCTGCGTGGAAATTCCTCCATAGAATGCCAGAGTCCCCCGGTAACGGATCATCAAGTCTTCTACATCCATTACTTCCGGCTGAAAAGGGTTAAAGCAATCAAGTCCGCAGTCTGCAAGTTCCGGAAATAATTCATCTACATCGCCGCAGGAATGAATAAAAACAAATTTTCCCGCTCTTTTTACTGCCTGATACATCCGGCTGAGGCGCGGTTTAATAAAAGTACGCCATAAATCAGGGCCCATGATCAAACCGCGCTGTTGTCCCCAGTCATCACCGAACATTACGGCATCAATATTGCATGCTAGCGCCCTGCGAATCATGCATATATTATGATCGGCAAGGGCATCCAGCAGTTCGTGTACAAAACCGGGATTAAGATAAAAATCCATCATTAAATTTTCCATGCTGCGCAGGGTCCAGGCTCTTTCAAAAAGGGAAAATCCGATGTTGTATACAATAAATTTATCCTGCTCCTGCCTGCAGACTTCCGAGAGAAGTTTAATCTGGGTTTGATCTGCAGGATCCGGTAATTTTAAGTTATTTAGTAAAGGTTCATTGAGCAGGCAATTTTCTGTTACACCGATATCTTTATCCCGGCTGCGGTTCCAGATCACGCCATAAGCATCTCGGTATAATTCATTTCCAACAGGAATATGCGGAGGATACGCACTGACTCCTGCCAGATGAGGTCTGGTAACAATATTTAAATCCGGTATTCCAAAATGAGTTATTAGTTTTTCCTGAGCATCTTTCGTAAATGAAAAATTCCATGGTACATACGGAGGTTGTTTCCCAGACAAGACATCAATAATTACCTGTTTACATGACATAGTATTCTCTCTGCGTGGAAATAGGGTTTTAAAAAATAAATTCGTTTAAATACCAGTTTCAAGATTTCTTACAGCTATTATAACCATATCTTCGAAG
>DNNS01000187.1 GCA_003497555.1 Spirochaetia bacterium | reverse complement strand
CCGGATATGATTACTTTTATAAAACAGGCGCTTAAAAAAAAGAAAGCGGATTTTTTCTTCTGCGGACATACTCATAACCAGATCATCTCTTCTCACAACATGCCGTTTCCCATGCTGCAGATCAAGTGTTCATCCATTGGTTTCAGGGCGCACACTCCGCTCCCTCTGGAACAGGAGCAGTCTATCTTGCTTAAATCAGGTTATCATTTCGGCGTACCGGAAAATTGTGCGCCCGGTTTCTGGATTTTTAATATCAGCGGTAAAAAGGCTGAAGGCATCTGGCATATACCAGGGCATGCGTTTTCAGCCCGTATTTCCAAAGAACACGGCGAACCGGCGCAGATTATTGAAAAACCGGTTTTTAAAACCATATCCCCTACTCCCTTTGATCTTGCGCTGATAAATTACGGAAGGCTGAATATTTACGGCTGGAATATTCATGGGAATGAAGCCCGGTTAATTCTTAACGGCAGGCAGTTGGGAATACTCCCGGCTAATACATCCTGGGCGGCGCGGCGCAGATATATTCTTGCAGAAGAAGATCTGTCGCGGCTTGCAAATAAAAATCTTCTTGAAATAACAGCAATCAAAAAAGGCGACTGGGCCCTGGGCGGGTTTTGCCTTGCCGGTTCAACCATTGATGAAAGGCCATGGCGCAGCAATCTGCACAAACCAGTCTATATCTATGGAAATAAATTTACGGATAATTGGGGTATGCCGAAAGGCGGAGTAAAGTTAATAACAGGGGAAACAAAAAAAATCATTCTTACCTTATAATATTTTACCACATATGATGGGCATTTACATCGTATAACGGAAAATCCCCGGTATATAAAGTTTCTTCTTTAAGTAAATCATTTTTATTTATCACTTCAATCTGTACAGGATATCTGGATAACCCGCCGCCGCCGTGGCAGTCAAAAACCCTGACGGATAATATATTTTCTTCATTAAAATTAATTAGTTTTTCCGGAATCTCATAGTTTCGCAGTATTGTCCAGGGCTGATATGATTCCTCCCCGGTATGACCTATTTCCTGTCCATTAAAATATGACCAGTCATAATCAATTACTGTTCCCAGCCTTAAAACAAATTTTTTCCCCTGATATTCTGGAGGAATTTTTACTTTTACCCTGTACCAGGAATAACCGTCATAGGGTCTGTATTGTTCGGTTCCGGGTCTGCCCCATTCATCCTTGCCGTATTTCATGTTCGGATTAGCAGAATTAAAACCCTGATCTTCATACAGCGTTTTAGTTGTTATTGCTTTCCACGAAGAGTCGTCAAAATCAGGATTTCCCCATTTTTTTTCTATTCCCTTATCTTCCATATCATAACTGAATTTCCATCCGCTGCTGATATCGATGAATTCACCTGGCGGCTTTATCCGGTTATTCATATAATTTTTATTACCGAAAAAGGAAGGCATTTCAAATTCGGCATTATTATTTTTTAATATGGCATTAAGAATTCTGAGTGACTTGCAGTGTATATATTTATCAATAAATGAAGTATGGTTTTTTTTATCGGCTAGTACCTGGGGTTTGGCGCTGAAGGCATCAGGTGTGATGCCGATAAAAAGAGCGCTTCCCCGGCCGTAGTTTTTTCTGATAATGATATTGTTATCAAGCAATTCTTCGGCGTTTTTAATGTCAAAAACCCGTACCGGTTTAAATTCCCGGAAATAAAAATCAGAATTTCCAAGCCCGGCAAGAACAGTTCCATTGGTGTTCGGGAAACAATGAAAAATTTCTTCCTTTTTCTGTTTAACACTGAAGGGGAAAAAATCAACAGGTAAAATTTCTCCTCCGGCGGCAAAATAAATCAGGGTACCTCCTTTATCAAGATATTCAGCGATTTCATTTTTACCGGTCTGGAGCCCGGCGTTTTCGGAAGAAGCGATTAATAAAAGATTAAAATTCATTAATCCGGTTATTTTTTTGATCCGCTCCCCCCTGATTTTAAATTTATCAAAAAACAGATTATTGTAATAATCATCGCAAAAGACCGCGGTTTTTGAGTAAAGGACCGGGGTTTTGCTGCAAATATAATCAAGCAGATTATTGACTAAAATTGTTGACACCGGGTCCTGCCCGTATCTTGAGGTAACATCAAGCTGGCAGTTGATAATCCTGGAATTTCCTTTTTTAAATTCTATCAGCGGAGTATGCGCCAGATCAAAACCGCATTCCAGTATGCAATCATAATCGCCGAATACGGGTTTTTTTATTACAAATGTTGAAACAACGCCGGTATTTCCCAGGTGCCATTTAACAAAGGGGTAATGCAGGGAATCCGCCATTCCCTCTCCCGGAGGCGGGCAGGCAGTCATTAAATCGCTGCTCCCTTTCCAGTTTATAAAATCATCAGGATACAGGGATTTAATAACAGGATGCCTGTGGTTTTTAATAAAAACATATCTCTGATACTCCTCCTCAAACAGCAGATTGGCATAATTACCGATTTTTTGTTCAAAAACAATGATATTCATGCCTCGTTTAAAAAAAACTGAATTTTCAAGCTCTTTTAAAAACGTTTCATTGGAAAAAGAAATACATTCCCGGCCTATAATCAGGCTTGCTGTTTCTTCAAGCTCCGAAATTTTTTTAATTTTTTTGTAATTAATTCCTATTTTCTTTAACATGATTTCTGTTTTTCCGGCGGGGTCGTATAATCCGATCACGGCAGAGGGCGCAACGTATTTAATTTTGGGAAAAACCTGCAGTTTAATCCGGTCTTCTTTTATCAGCTTTTTTTCATTATATAGTTTTAACGCAATAATAAAATCCTCCCTGGTGGCGACAGGCCGGGGGCTGAAGGAAACCGGTATCTTTTTAATATTTCCAGCCTCCACCGTAATACTGCCTTTTTTGCTTTCCACAGGTTTATCATCCTTTAATAAAAAGATTTCCGCATCTGCAGTGATATCCTTCATTAAATCATTGCAGATTATGATCTGTTTTTCAATTTTCTCATCTGCAAAATAGGCATGATCTTTATTGTTAAATCCGTCTTTTCCCCCGCCAATCCATGCAGTAATCGGTGAATAGGCGTTGCTTAAAACCTCGGCCAATTCATTTGGCTGTTCATAATATATACCGCGATGGGGTACAAATATTTTGTCTGGTCTTAAACCCGGTGCTTTTATATTATTGTCAAGCAGATTCTCAAGATAATAATTTTCATAATTTCTGGCAAAGGCGTCGTGATCGGAGCCGAACTGGCCGTGACCGGAAACTCCGTATCCCCGCCATGCCCTGATATGGTTTTCCGCAAATAGTTTTTTAATTTTAAAAAAGGCCGGATCAAGTGTGTTTGATTTTACTTCAAGCAATTTTCTAAGATGAGTAATTCCGCCCCGGGCTACCCCGTTTTCACATAAGGCTCTGGCAGGGATGCCGGCATCCCTGTAAATATTGTCTCCAAAATACCTGGCGGCATTTTCAAAAAGCATTATCTTTGAATTATTTCTTTCCCTGGGAGCGTCAAAATCAAGAAATTGCGCGTCATAAGGGAATCCGAATTCGGAAGGAAATAAAAGGCATTTTTTGGTTTCCGACCATTTCTGCGGCCAGTCTTCCCTTTCCTGCAGCGGCACGCCGAAACTCATGTAATGCATGGTTGTATAAGTTTCGTTCAAATGACCGCCGTAGGGATAAAAATATAATCTTGAAGGATCAATCTGCCTGATGGTATTTTCTGTTATCTTTGCATATTTCCAGACATTGGTTTTATTATCCGGCAAATAATTTGTTTCAGCCGGATGGGCAGGATGCATGGTGAGCGGATAACCGAGACCTCCGCCCGGTTCGCAATAAAAAATAATGCTTGGATGGTTAAAAAACGCCCGTGTATGGTTTATAACTTCCTTTTTAAAAATATCATAATCCATCTGTTCCTTATACATGGGAGCATGTATCATCATAAAAAGACCAAGCTCATCTGCCGTATCCATCACTGTTTTTATTCCTGAAGGAGAAAGAGCAATTGCGTTTTTATCAGTGTTATACGACCAGCCGATATCGCAGGAAGCCATATTATAACCCTGCGCTTTTATACCCCTGATCAGATTAGTGACTGACTCGTTTCTGCAATTTAAATATTTATTTCTCTGGATGGCTTCAGTTCTGGCGATACAATCATAAAAAAGATGTATCGGCTTGCCGTTTAAATAATAATCGCTGTTGGAATGCCAGAATTCCCGGAATCCGAATTTTTCCGGGAAAGAAGAATCAAGCAGTTTTGCATTGCTGTATATATCTATGGACATTGAATATAAATGCGGATTAAACACATCCCAATATACCGCATCTTCCCAGGAAAAATCCATTTGCATGTTCTCTATTAATTTTCCCGTGGTACGGCAGGGAAAGGCGGAGGTATTCTTGACCGGCCTTCCGGTTTTACTGTCATAAAACGCGGCCTGGACGGTTAATTCCTTGTTTTTTATTTTTGTTAAATTATAGAAATCAATATCAAGAAAAGCTTTTTTTTGCCGCGTGGAAGTTTTTATGCATGCATCTTTAACTGCCAATGCAGAATCAAGTACCTTTAAATAGATACCGTCAAGAGAATCGCCCTGAAGATGCATGTTCAGGGGATATTTTTCAAAATAAAGGAAAACATCAAGTTTGATATTTTTCTCTTTATTGAATTCGGAAATATCAACGGGTATTTTTTCCCTCACCCCTGCTCCGTTATCGCCCGCATAGGAAAATGTTTCCATTAATTTATTATTAACATATATCCGTGCTCCCGGTGCGCCTATATATTCAAAAACCAGCATCAGGTATTTATTTTTGAATTTTTCCGGTATTGTAATATATCTCGTATACCATCCATACCAGTATGACAATTTATTTTTTTTATTAACTTCGGTAACCGATGTCAGCAATCCGTTTTTATTCTCGAAAACATCGTAAAAATATGAACTCAGCCACCTGCCAGGCGCCTTGCTGTAATATCCGCTGTTTCCGGAAGGAGGAATAATGTTATTTTTTTCGGATAAAGTTAACCGCCACATTCCATGCAGGCAGATCTCCTCGCCGGTCTTGGTTTTTTTGGTATGAGCATCGGCTAAATCCCAGATCTTTTCTTCAATGCTGTTATAATTGATTTCAGGCTGCCTGATTGTCATACCGGTATTAATAATGTTAATGATTTCATTTTTTTCTATTTTTACCGACATAAAGGTAAATTCATCCGCATGGCAAAGGGAATTATTAATAATTATCTCATCAACACCCTGCGTTATAAATGCCTTATTCCTTGTCTGACTCTGAAATGTTCCGTCAATATAAAGAATACAAATATTTTCATCCCGGGTTATTGTCAGCATATGCCATTCATCGGGATTAATTTCCGTATTTCCGGAATTAAGCACAATATTGTCTCTTCCTGCAATCAAAACATTTATTTTTCCGGATGCCTTCTCATAACTGATAACCGCTTTTACCGAATCAAGTTTTATTTCCATAAAACCTGTCCACCCCTCCTGAATAAAACCGTCTTTCAGATTAAACCAGAAGTTAATTGTACCGGCAGCTAAGGCCGACGCTTTTTTAAGAAACACAACATTTTCTTGACCTTTGCTCTCAGCCAGGGGATAAGGCAGGTCTTTTGATGCTGAATAATAAAAATATATATTTTCGCTGATGTTTTTGATTAAATTGGCGTTCCATCTGACTGCGGTTTTAAAAGGCGTATCTTCTGTGCGTATTCTTGTTATATTTGCATAAACCGCTGCCTGTTTGATATTGATTTTTTCCATTTCTTCATCAGAAAGTACCCGGTTAAATATTTTTAATTCATCATAAAGCCCGTCGCCCCTTACCCCGTTCCAGGCATCATCAGTTCTGCTGCCGATCCACAAATTACCTTTTAAACCGGAAAATTTACCTTTGCTATTTTCCAGCGAAAAGACCGTGCTCTTACTGTTAATGAATAATCCGGCGCTTTTATTCGGCAGATCCCAGACAATACCAAGATTGTAAAAATTATTTTTTATAAATTGACAGGGAATCAGCAGTTTATCCGTTCCCGCATTTTTAAAAACCAGTTCAAGATTATTTTCTTTTGTTTTCAGTAAATTTATTTCACTCTCCGCAGTTATAAAATTTATTATTTCATGAGCCCGGCCGTTATTACCGTCCCATTCAGGACGAAAAGTAAAAGATATTGTTCCCTGGTCGTTAACAGCATTGATATCCGGAAAATAAAGGCTGGCTTTTCTGTCATAAGCGTATTCTTTGATAATCACGCCGTCTTCGGAAATCCCCTTTTCATACATAACCCGTACGCCGATAATTCCGGCTACAGATTTACCCAAAAAACCGGCATTAATATTCCTGTCAAAAGAAGCGCTGAAATCAGGTTTGATAATTTTAATTTCTGAATCCGAAATACCTGATTCAGCACCGGCGGATTTTATTTCGTTTTCGGAAAATACCTTTTTATACACCTGATACTCGTCAATAACACCGCTTAAAGTGCCGCTTTCGATGCCGAAAAATAGCGCCGAGGCAGCCGGCTTGGAAGAAATCCAGGCTCCGGGCTGAAAAGCTTTTTTTTCTCCATCAATATACAGAGTCATTCCCTTTTCATTGTCCCAGGTCAGCGCAATCTGATACCATTTATCTTTACTGAAATTTACAGTGATAAATTTATTTACAGGCCAAGCAGAATCCTTCCCCTTAACTCTGAATTGCACGGTTTCATTTTTAATGCAGGTTCTGTAAAGATCAATAAAATTCTGAGCGGAAAAAAAACTGAACTTACCCGCGGTTTTATTGTCCCATTCCGGTTTAAACCAGAATAATAAAGTGCCTTTAGCAAGATCAATTTCAATTTCGCTGTAAGTAAGCTGTGCTTTTTCACCGGCAAGTTTGACGCCTTTTCCCCGATACCCTTTTATTAATTCGACAGATCCATTTTTAATCATTTTTGATTTACTGTTTACAGATTCAAAACTATCGTTAAAAGACAGAAAAATTTCCAGTTCTTTTTCTCCTGAAACGGGAGAAATTTTATCGGAAAATAAGCATGAAAATATGAGGGAAATAATCAGAAATGCCAATACCATTATATTGAAAATTGAATTTTTTAACAGCATTTTTCACTCCCTGGAAAATTTATTTATAAGAGACTACGCCAGCATGTAATACTGTTTT
>DNNS01000346.1 GCA_003497555.1 Spirochaetia bacterium | reverse complement strand
CGCACTGACAGCAGAATGCCGCGTCGTAATGCTTATTGGACGGCATACGATTTTAAACATCATCTACTTCGCTGCCTCACATCGTGAATTTACCTGGGAAGATACGGTTAACGCTTTTTTAAAAAATGGGAAAACCGTATGGTATAAAATCAGCGCCCGATAATTAAAGAGCCATGCGGCAGATTAAAAAAAATTATCGATTATACCGGTTACTTGCAGAAAAATCCCGCAGAAATTACTTTGCTTTTCAGGGATCTGCTGACAGGTGTGACCGCTTTTTTCGCGATGCGCCGGTGTGGGATTATTTCGTTCTCAAAGTATTAAAGACCTGCTGCGCCCGGCTGTCTGACAGATATNNTACAAAGGCGAATTCAATAAGTCAATAAAGCAGAATTTCGAAACGTTTTTATTGGAAAATTGAATTTTGGCAGGGAAAGGGGTATAATGAGCTAAAGTAAAAAAAACAAAATCCTATTCATCTCAAGCATAATTCGACAAAAAATTTCTATATCTCATTATTTGAGCGTCACTATATTGATTGAATATTCCGCAAGAGTTATTGCACCGCTGCCCTGGCTTTTTTTCACAGGATTTTCGTTGATCGCATATTCCCGATGATCAGTAATGTCTGTTTCACTGAATGACTCAATGCTCCACGCACCGGCATAGGGAACGCCATCGATTTCAATTACTAATGCCGCTTTTTGCGGACATTTATTAACGGTGAAGACACGTATTATCCCATCCCTGCTGCGAGAAGCGCGAGCCTGGATAGCCGGAAGCCCGGCGACGAGTTCCGGTGACCTGGAACGAGCGGTGAATAATTCAGAGTCTTTGAAAACGGAAGAAATCATTCTGAATACGATGGCATATCCGCGCTTCACGAGACGTCTGTCTGCATCGACATAATACATTCCCATGAAATCTCCGAAAAAAATGTGTAACGAGGCCATTTCAACGAGATTGTCGTCGGCGTTTTCAATAATAGCGAAAAAGGCATCCGCAGTGCCAAGTGCCGTGATATGATTGCCCTGTACGATTTTTTTACTGACCGCTGGGCATCCCCATTCGGAGATTAGAAGCGGCGTGCGCATGAATATTGTGCGGTAATCGTCGATGTATTCTTTCACAGTCATGTATGCCTTAAGTATGCCTCGCATCGTTTCGGTGTCGAAGGCGCTTCCTCCTTTGAGTGCGTATGGATGCATCACGACGGCGTCAAAATAACGGTTTTGTGCCAAAGCCACTGCCCATTCATTTTCGGCAAGATTACCGTGCTGAATGTTGACCGCACATTTGATTGACGGGTCGACCATCTTGAGTGCATCGACAACAGACTTCGTTTTCTTGATGTATGCCTCGGCGGTATAAATTTCGGTGCTTTGCTGATCTCTATTTTCATTCTCATTTCCAAGCTCAATCCATGACGGGCGCATTCCGTCTCGAATGAGCGATCGAAGACGTTGGGCGGATTTTTCTGGTGAATCATAAAGAATATTGAATACCTGGATGGTCGAAAGCTTATTGTTTTTGCACAGTGTTTCATATGCCCTGTACCGGAATGCCTTGTCGCGGATTCCGAACTTTGGGGGGGGGCCATCCGGGGGTATGAAATATTTATCGGTTTCCCAGTCATACCAGTTCGCCACGGTGCCGCCTGGGAAGCGCAGAAGCGTAATGCCGGAATCTTTCACAGCAATATCAATGATAGGGCTATCGTAACTGTAATCCGCATCAAACACGAATTGAGAATTAGCCCCTAAAAGATTATTATTAAAAGGTTTGGTATTATTTTTTTCAATCGCTATGGAGCACACAAGATGTTCCGGCAACGCGTACGGAAAGGAATTTAATTCAAGCGCTGGAGGTGTGAGTGAAAACACGAGATTCCTTACGTAGAAAATGCCGGTGCATTGCTGCATAGAAATTTCGACGAGCAGCGCCGCTGCCCGGTCTTCCTTTTTTATTTGATATTTTAGGGCGAACAAACTCCAGTCCGTATTTCCGCCTGAAGAAATATTTCTTGCAGCATACTTCGTCAGGTCATCCGACTGATATATCTTGAATTTGGGAGCATGGTAGTAGTTCTTTCCGAGTGCGGCATTTTCAAGCTTTATTTCGCCAGCGAGGTAAAGCGGAGCATGTCCGAATGCTTCTGCGGGGACAATGATTTTTGCGCGACGTGTTGCCGCGCTGTCTCCTTCGACGATCAGCGTGCCGTTTTCGATTCGGACACCATGGTCGAGTTCCCATGCATGATTTGATAAGGAGATGTCAGGAATGTCTGCGGGGAAAAGAGCCAAAGCGGTCACGAAGAGTAATGCACACAGGGAAGCAGAAAAACTTCCGCAGCCAGCTTTAATATGTTTTAAAATATTAGCCATGTATCTTGCGCCTCCATATTTAAATGAAAATATTTGTATCATTTTATGCAAATCCTTGTATGAAAATGCTTTCAAGTAATTCGTAAGTATAAACGGTTAATTGACGCCGGCGGAACAGTATGGAATTTTTTTGTTGATTGAATTCGGTCCGACATGCCGTTTTCATGAAAGCAAAACGGTTTGCCCCTTCTTCTGAAATAAAAAATTTGAAAAATTTATAGGCAGCTTCGAGGTTTTTACACACGGAACTTACTGCCAAATAACCCGAGTTGGATGGGGCGCATGCCATAAAAATAATTGCGGCGGATAAAACAAGGGAAAGCAATTTTTTCATACAAATTCCTTTACGAAAACGCTTTCGTTATATTATAGCAGATTTTAAAAAATTGTCAAGACTTTTCTTTCTATTAGAATGTCCCAGCTTTTTGTTTATTATTATTGTAAAACTTAAATTCTGAGTCGATCCGCTTGTTTGCCGCCATACTGCGCTACAATGAAAATGATCGCGGTGATTGATAAAGATGATGTTATAGAAAAAATACTGAGTCGTCCCGGTCTATGGATTGAAGACGCGCGTGGGCTTCCGCCGGAAATAAAATATATTGAATACGAGAAGGTGATGAGAGAAGTTTTTGATGATGGGTGTACTGTGGACTAAAAGGCCGCAAAATACGCGTAAGAATGTCAGTAGCGCAAGGGGGCGGTTTTGGAATACTAAATTCGTGAATTTGGTTTTAAGAGGGTAGGAATTGCTTGGTCTAATGTGACTCCTTGCGCTAATTGGAAATCTAGGTTTATGGCAACTGCTTGCTCTTTTAATAATCAAATGTACATTTTTGGTGGTGCTGGTAGTAATGCTACGAATGATGTCTGGTCTAGTGTGAATGGATCAGATTGGACACTTGTAACTCCTTCGGCAAGTTGGTCAAGTCGATATGGTCATCAAACAGTTATTTTTGAAAATAAAATTATATTATTTGGTGGCAATCAGGAGCCAAACATCATAATGGGTAATGACCTATGGATTTCTTCTTTTGGTGAAAATTGGGAGGAAAACACCCTTATTAATTCTTTTACTGGCAGATATGATTTTTCAAGTGTTTTATTTAATAATAAAATATATATTTTTGCGGGAATCTGTGAAGGATGGATTAGAACAAACGATATTTGGGTTTCTTATTATTAAATTGTGATCCTTTAAAATCTCAGTCAGGCCGCAAACGGAACAGAATAGCGACCTAAGCAGTATTTTTCCCATGTAGCCAAGTTGAGCATATCATTTATTATTATTATTTTAGCAATGTACCTATGGTATAATAAAAACGTAGGGATGATAAAAAAATCGTACTTTTCACTATTATAAAATACATTACGCAATGCAGACTTTTGTTGTAGGAAATATTTGGGGCTTAATTGTTTTGGCTATGTAGTGTAATTGTTAAATAATGTATCGTAATGATATTATTAAAAAATAAATCGTCAGACACTTCATTTAATTGTTACGCACCGAATTGTAGTCATAGTCTTTACCGAATTGCTATCGTATAAAAAGGAGTAAAAACAGAGTCATATTGCCTTTAATACGATATTTTTGCCCAATTGTCATCCGCAATGTATTCCGCCTAGGGGCGCAATTTATTTGACCACTCCTCCCTGTCTTCCGTTTAAAGCATACTATGATTTTTTTTCATTATCCACCTTTGTTTCTTTATTACAGAAACCGTTAATAAAATTATGATTTTTTTTGATATGCAGTTTTCTTGTAACTTTTCGGCCAACCGCGTTACCCTGAATACACATCCGGCAGAAACGAACTAACCTGCAATATAAATAATTCATTTAATAATTTTGAAACGCATAATATAATTTCCTTTAAATCTTCAACGATGATGCATAGAAAACCCCCTGGCAATAATAGATCTTTTTGCCGCACTGTGCCATAGTTATATTCCGCCCTAAAAACATATTTTTGCGTTTATGTGCTAATCCAAGGCACCCATTAACACACATTGTTTCATCGCCGGCAGATTATCGCGAAAAACAGAGGAAAAATATTTTTCGACATATCGGCAAAATAACGCAGTAGCGAAAAATATACCCTGCTTGTTAAATCACCTTTCTTCTGTACTCCCCCGGTTTTTCGCCTGTAAGCCTCTTGAACACAGTTGCAAAATACTGGCTGGAGGCGAAACCGAGCTCAAAGGCAATCCCGGTTATACTGAGATTGTTATTTTTCAGCAGAATCTTTGCCTTTTTAATCTTTTGTAAAAGCGCATATTCGCCCGGAGGTATGCCTGTTTCCTGTTTGAATTTCTGTTTGAAACGGGGCAGGGAAAGGCCGGAAGTCCCGGCTAATGCGGCAAGTTTGATATCGTCATTAATATTGTTTTCAATATAATCAAGACTGTTTTTTATGCCCGGGGAAATGGTTTTTTCCTGCCTGCGGGACAGGCTGACAGTGTTGATCAGCAAGTTGGTTAAAGCGCTTTTAAACTGTAATATTTTTAAATCATCGTTTTTTTCATTTACGGATATTATATTTTCCATGATATCCTTGATAGCTGTACTTCCCCGGAATTTTCTTTTTTTTATTCCAAGTACATCCCGGCACAGTTTAAGCTCTTCTTCAGGCATGTCAGGAGGGAACATATGATGTTTTTCAGCAAGCGCCCAGTACCAGTATAATACTGTTCTCGCATCAGGATGCCCCGGGGACCCGTGTTCTTCGCCGGGATACACAATTATTAAATCTCCGCCTTTTAAATTATATTTAACGTCATTTACTATCAGGGTATATTGGCCTTTGTAAATATAAGTAATTTCCATTATATTTTTATGCCTGAGAAACCGGAGCTTTCTGGTTGGTTTGCTGAAACGGAGCCTGCTCAGCAGGAATACATTAAACATGGTATTTTTTTTGGTATAATTATTCCGGTTTTTCATATTGATTATTACCAGATCTTTCTGCGTTTCTGCTGTCTGCGCCGGTTTTTTCTTCATGTTTGAAATAGTATCATAGTATTATTTTGAAAGCAATATTATTTTATACTTCATATAATATATTACAAAGTGGAAGAAAAATGAAAAAATTAATTTTATTNNTATAAACGCCAGGAATATCCCGGCCCAGAATAGATTCGAAATCGCTGTTCCTGCAGGGTATAACATACTAAGCTCTGCCGACAAGGTAACTGCGCTTGCTGCAATCAAAAACTATCTTGAATCAACAGGCCTCACGAATTCCATAAATCATATTGTAATCTGCGGAGACATGCCCATTTATGTTGATAATGATCCCAACACTGATTCCTTTTTTACTCATTATCTCATGCACGGGCTGGCAGATAATGATATCAATATGTTTGCGCAAAACTCCTATTTTTATTATCTCCAGACCAATTACAATAACCGCGACAAATACAAGTTTACCAAAAAAAGATTCGGCTTTTATTCGGTATCCAGGCTTGATGGTAACGGAACTGCTACTGCAAAAAAACTGATTGATAACTCCGGGTTTATTGCCTACGATTCATATAAAACAGGTATAAATTTTTTTCACAATTCTATTTATTCCTGGCACAATAATCCGTCTGACCGTTACGGAAAAGAATTTCTGGACCGGGGAAACATCAACACCGTCTGGGGTAACCGTGACCTGGGCAACCGGGTGCATCTTACCAATCTCATGTTTACCAGCTGGGATCAGGCTAACGGCCAGGGCGAGATACATTATGAGCATCCATATATTTTCAAGTACTTTCATTTTCTTCCCGGATCGGTTGCCATTATTTTCCGCTCCAGCCCGAACCGTTATCATTCCAGAATGTACGGCGGGCTGTGTTCCTATGACGGATCATTATTTACAAATTATGTTGCGGCGGACGGATCTGATATAGCCTACAAGCATCTGACTGCTGTGGCTTATGATCCGCAGAATGATTATCTTTGGTGCGGTACAGGTGTACGACAGTTTGATGATTCGATCAGGTATGGATCTGATGATAATCTGCAGAAACAGGATCAGGAAGCAAACGGCGGCGGTATAGTGGTATATAACCGGACCAGCCGCGCTCTGGTATATCGTTTCACGGAAGGAAACGGTCTGATTAATAACCGGGTAGTGAAGCTGGTATATGACAAGTATTACAACCGGATGTGGATAATCACCTACAAGGGAATACAGTATTATGACTGCGCAGCCAACGGCGGGCAGTCATCATGGTCGTCCGCGATCAAGCCGGGGGTATTAAGCGGAAATGATGCGCACGGATTTGAGATATATGTTGATCCTTTCCAGACAAATAAAATATACACTGCCTATGCATGCGCAGGGGCTGCAGCAGATTCCACACAGCTGCCGGGCGGAGAAACAACTGTTTTTGAATATAATAAAGATACTGATACTGTATCGAATTTTATTCTTTTCGGTTCCGGAAATGAAAGATCTTGGTATCCGAGGATAACCAAAACAGCAAGCAATTATCTGTGGACGGTTTTCGGAAAAGATTCTGACACTATAATAAAAAAATATGATATAAATACTTCCACAGTTGTATACTCAAATAAGTTAATCAATCTTACACCCTTGTCATTGATTGCATCACCGAGGGTCATGATCAGCACAACCAATTCGTTTAATGAAACTAATATTTATCTTGGTCTATCAGAACCCGGAACAAATGTGTATGTGCTGAGGCTGACAGAAACCGGGCCGGCTTCCTTTACAACGAATTTTATTATGCAAAACGAGCTTACAATCAATGCTTCTGCATCCAGCAAGACAGAGCTTGCGGTGTCATCTATTACATTTGACCTGAATAATCCCGATACCATGTATCTCTCGGTAATCGGAAGAGATGCCTATGATTCACGGGCAGGGCGTATTTTAAAATCAACTGACGGCAGAGGATCAAACTGGACTATTTATCTCAATACCGGCGTGGAAAATATCAATGATCTGTGCGTTGACAATACCGGAACCATTTTGGGAGCAAGGGGGTATGAGTATGCGCATCAGTCGGTTGCCGATTTTATTCATTACGGCGCCTGTGCAGTAGGCGGCGGAGTAAGCCATTACGCAGGTTACTTTGAAAATAAAACCCTTGACAACAACAGGTATACAACAGTGCCCGGCTATTTGAATATGCCCTATTGGGCGCAATGCTACGGTAACTCAAGTCAGGATGAAAATGGGGACTGGCTGGGAGAATCGAGTCTCAATACGCCAAAATCCATTGCTTTCATGCTGCTGGATGGATATTATATGGGCGAAGCGGTGCATGCGGTTAATTTTCCATATATTCCGCGCGCTACTGTAGACGGAACAACTGTGGTTTTCGATCCCAAGTGCGCGCCCTATGCTCCGCGGGTTGATGAAACAGGTACTTCGCTGGTGATAAACAACCGGCTGGCAGCCATAAAGCTTTTTTCACCGGGCCTGTACAATACATCAACTCCCCTGGATGGATTCATGCCTGCGACCATTACAACCAACACGGTGCGGCTTTATGACTATAACTCCAATTATATTCCGCCCTCATCTCTGACTTATATTTCAAACAGCAAAGAGATTTATTATTACGCAGATACCAATATACTGCCGGGTTCCAATTATCTCCTGACACTTACCTGCGGAGCAAACGGCATCATTAACCTGAAAGGAGCCAGCCTGGTAAATACCAGGTCAAATGAATTTCTTGATGAAATTACCTATTTATATACAGGCGGAACTTCCACCAATACCGGGAGCCTGCATCATTTCGGTTTCGCTTCCGAGCCTGTTATTGCCTATGGAAATCCGTCCTGGTCTGTAAGCAATATAACAAATTTTGTAACACTCATTGCTTATGATGCTGCAGCGAATTCCAATTTTACTCCCCCGCTGCAGGGAAACGCAGTGCTGAGTACTGAACCGCCCGGGGGATTTTCTCCGTTTGTTGTAAGCTTCTCCAACCTGCACAGCAATGTAATAACTACTGTGCCGGTAGTGTTTAACTCTCCGACCAATGGTTCATTTAAAATCAAGGCAGTCTGCGCAGGATTCACCGGGGAGTCTGCAGGTATAATCTATTACGCAAATAATTCTGATCATTTTGTACTTACGCTCCCCCAGCTTATTATTTCCAATGTGCCGTTTGATATCAAGCTCAGAGTAACAGGCCCGGGCGGGGAATCAAACAACCTGAAACTGTATACAAATACCGTATGGTTGTCCAATGACCTGGCTGCTAATCTGCCGGCAAATTATACATTTACTCTTTCCGACAGTAATGCTGTTACTTTTACAAATTGTATATACGGAACAAGCAAGGAGAGCAATACGGTTGCGGTTTACGGACCGGCACTCATAAGTCTGACCAATCAGTTTTATGTATACATAGGCAGCAATACGAACCTTGATCATTTTACTTTCTATGAAAACACTGGCGAAGTTCTGTATACCCAGATGGTAACCAATATTCCCTATCTGATTAATATTTACGCGGAAAATATTTATAATTCCACAAATTTTTTTCCTCCCCTGGTGCATGATGTCCTGATAACAACCGAGCCTGCAGGCGGTTTTACTCCTTTTTATGCCGGCTTTAATGCCTCAAATTTTAATATAGTGAAAGCCCTGCCGGTAACATTCACCTGTTCCACGCAGAGCGAATATAAAATTAAAATANNCAGTCTATCTGCATGAACCTTATTATGTGAATCTTGAAAACATGCCTGTGCATGTCAAGTCAAATATTCCATTTAATTTTACCATGCGTGTTGTGGGCCCGAATTATGAGACAGACAGTATTATGCCTTTATCAGGTTTTACATATCTTATTCTACAGGGCGGGTTCCCGCAGACAACTACATATTTTGACTTTTCAATGGCTAATCAAAAATGGCTTTCTGCGGATAATCTTGAATTAAACGTATACAATGTAACAAATTGCTGGTTTCTTACCAACGGTCAGTATGAAATTATTTCATATATAATGGGCTACCCGGGAAGGATTACCAATTATATTTCAGTATATGACGATACTTCCATACAGATCCTCAATCCCCAGGCTAATTCATGGATCAGCTCTTCCCCTGCCTTGTTTTACGGGGCTGCTTCCAGTACAAACGGGGAACTGTCTTCCGTATATTTCGGAAGCAATCTGAATACGCTTTTACCGGCAGCGGGCCTTACGAACTGGACTAATACAATGGATATTACAGCTCTTGACGGCAGAACAAATATTTTTTACGCAGTGCTGAGCAATATAAACGGAGATATTGTTACAAATCTGCAGACTAACTATATTGATCTCAGCCCGCCTGTTATTTCCATTAATGCGGATTTTAATAACGCAGCGATCCAGGGCAGTACAAATATCAGCGGTACCATATTTGATCCGTTTTCTCCGGTTACCGGCGGCAGCCTGCTTGTATCAAATGCAGCAATGTCTAAAAGCTACGGTATACAGCCTGACCCGACAAACTGGACCAATACTGTAACATCAGCCGATTATGCAACAGGATATTATAATTTTTATCTTTTCGCTTCAAACGCCTGCGGCCTTGTCAGTGTAATAACACAGACGAATGTGTTTATAACAAACCTCCCTATTGAATCCAGTTTTATTATTTATCAAAATGGGCTAAACCTTTATGAAGTCACATCGGAAATGCCGGTTACATTTGAATTTATTAACAACAGTATTCCCGGTAATGGGGCAGTTACCAACCGGCTCTGGAATTTCGGGGACGGCCAGACAGCAATAACTGAACATGCAGCGCATGAGTTTACAGCCGGAGCATATTGGGTCAGCCTGAAACTGATTAATGATCAGAATGAGACATCTATATATTCAAACAGAATAAAGGTCAATTATCCATCGGCGGTCGCACTTTACCGGATGAACGAAGGCAGCGGGGCAATAGTTACTGATGAGTCGCCCGGCAGTAATAACGGCGCTGTCACAGCAGGTACATGGTCAAACGGTATAATTGACGGCTCCATTTATTTTAACGGCTCAAGCTCGTATATTAACTGCAGTAATGCGGAAAGTATTATGCCCGGCGGCGAGTTCAGTATCAGCGCATGGATATACGCAACAGAATATCCAACGAGTACCGGAAGAACCGTAGCGAGTACCTACAGGTATACAGCGACCAACAGATACGGCTGGACTTTCGGAGCTACATCATTGGGATCAAGTTTTTCATTTTCTATCTATGATGCGAACAGCAATCACAGCGGGAGCGTATCCGACAGTGATTTTTTTACAGTTGAAACCAACAAATGGATGCACGTTGTCGGCGTATTCAAACCGGCCCAGTATTTAAAATTGTATGTGAACAGCCAGCTGGCCGGGAGCGATACCTCATCAGTTCCCACCAATATTGTATATTTTCCGGGTGACAATTTAAACATTGGAAGAAGAACCACAGGAGGAGATTACTTCGGCGGACTGATGGATGACGTGCGGATGTACAATTACGCCATCACCGAAGCGGAAATTCAGAATTTATTTAATCTTACCAACACCAGTTTTGCCGCGTGCTTTCAGCCCTATTCAGGCGGATATCAGACCAATATGGGCGCCAATATCGGAACTGTGCCCTTTAATTTTATAAACACCTCAACCTGGGGCACAGGGAATGTGACCAATATCGCCTGGGATTTCGGAGACGGCACAGTATCAAATAATATTACCAATGTCAGTCATAGTTTTACAAACGGATCATACTGGGTAAAACTTGCTGTAGTTGATGACAGCCCGGCTGTGTCTATATTTTCCAATCAGATTTTTGCCCGCACGACGAACATAATTTCCAACGCATTTACCGGCTCATGTGTCTATACCACTATTCAGTCAGCGATTAGCGCCGGCGGATCAGCCGTGTACCTGTATCCGGGGCAATATCAGGAAGGAAATATTCTGCCGGCAGCAGGCATGACCATCAGTTCCATATCAAATAATCCCGGCCAGGTTGTTATCAACGCCCTGGGCAGTAATATTGGTATTTATATATACAGTAAAAATAATACGGTCATAAGCGGGATAACAATATCAAATGCCACAAATACAATTTATATAAGCGGCACATGTTCAGGCAATCTTGTCACCAACTGTAATATTCTTGAAAATGCAAATCCGGGATACGGAAAGGGAATTTATTATACAGGAGTAAATGTAAAAAATAATCTTGCAGCCGATAATAATATTTACGGCCACTACCGGGGCGTCTACCTGCAGGATTGTATTGGAAACACCATACAGAATAATCTTGTACATGATAATACCAATATGGGATGCTATTTGTCAGGGGCGGCAATATCAAATATTTTTATCGGGAATAAAATTTACTGCAATTCCAATGACGGTATCTATTTCAGCAGCGCAACCACTTCTGAAAATTTAATTTACGGGAATATGGTGTGCAGTAACCGGCAGGATGGGATAAATATNNAAACATGGTGTGCAGTAACCTGCAGGACGGGATAAATATTAATTTAGGCTCCGGAAACAAGGTAATCAATAATACCGTATTCAGCAATTATAACTACGGTATATATGCATACCAGAATTCCGGGAACAATATTGCCTCCAATGCGGTTTTTTCCAACCGGTTAGCGGGTATTTATGTCTATGGAAACGGCGTGACCAGCCAAAGCAACATAGTCTGCAGCAATGTTATCTATGGTTCCTATACTTCCGCAGGAATAGATGTAAATGATTCCGATCACCTGGATATTTTCCGCAACCTTGTAAGAAATAACCAGACTTTTAATATCCGGGTGCAGGGGGGCGTTGACAAGTCAACCAATGTGCGGATCATAAATAATACTATTTACAAAAGCGCAAACGAAGACGGTATTTCCTGGCAGACAGCCTCCTGGGGAGAAGTGTATAACAATATAATCATTTCCAACGGCAGCGGAGCAGGAGATTACGGGATTGCCTCAAGTTCAAGCGGAACAGTATACGTCGGCTATAATGTAATTGACTGCAATTTCAGCGGCCCTACCAATGGTACAGGCCTGGTTTTTGTTACCAATTATTTTACTGATCCGCTTGTTAATATTTCCGCAGATTTCAGTATTACAAATTCATCAAGCCCGGCTGTGGATAACGC
>DNNS01000408.1 GCA_003497555.1 Spirochaetia bacterium | reverse complement strand
ACGGTATTTTCCAGGGAGATAAATATGGAAATCAGACAATATCATGCTGATGATGAAAAACAACTGGTTGCTCTCTGGAATGAAGTTCTTTGGGCTGATAAAATCTGCCTGGAATTTTTTAGGGAAAAACTTCTGCTGGAACCTAACATCATTGATGACGGAATTTTTATTGCTGAAGAAAGCGGAAAAATGGCAGGCGCAGTAATTGCCTGGACCAGAACAACAGCGCAGCCCTGGGGTTTTGAGGGAGTAAGCGAAGAACAAAAAGATACAGGTTTTATGCTGCCGCTGCTGATTGCTCCGGAACACAAAAATAGCGGACTGGGAAAAGAATTACTGGAAAAAAGCGAAAAATATTTAATTGCTTTGGGTAAAAAATATTTTTCCGTATGCGAATATAATCCGCTGTTTTTTCTTAACGGCCTTGATAAAGAATCCTACCCGGAGCTGCATAATTTTTATTTAAAAAATCAATACCGGCAAAACCGAATTTCTTATTCCATGCGCATTGATCTGCATAAATATGTTATACCGGAAGACACCAGGCAGATTGAAAAAAAATTACTCACAGAAAATATTACTTTTTCAGTATGTAAACCTGAATTGTTTTTGGCAGCCAGAAAATTTCTGGCTAAAGAATTTCCTCGTTGGCTTAATAATTTTATTTACAAAGTTCAGAAAATTGATACCAGCAGCGAGATTATGCTGGCATTACGGGGAGCAGAGGCTGTTGGATTCTGTCAGTATAATTATTATGGCCAGCAGGAAAGGGTAGGGCCTTTTGGTGTTTCCGAATCCCTGCGCGGGAAAAAAGTCGGACATGTAATGGTAGCCAAACTATGCGAACGCATGACAGAAAAGGGATTCCAGAGCGCTTATTTTTCTTCCTGCGTAGAAGGAGTGAAAAATTTTTACGGCCGTAACGGGTTTAAGGTTTATAAAGAAAAAACAATTTTTACCAAAGAAGTCTCTGCATGATTTTTGAGAGAAAATATTTTTTTGAAAAATGCCACAAAATTGTATTTTTCAGGAATATCCGGTAATGGCCTGCAGTATGATTTTTCAAAGCAAATGCAAAATGCTTCTGTCTGGCATTATTATAAGTGCAGGTAATGGAGACTCTATGAAAAAAATTACAAAAAATCTTTTTATGCTTGCCTTGTTTTTTCTGCAAACCGGCGCCTGGGCTCTCAATCTGGAAAATGGAAAAATTCAGTTATTAATTGAAAAGACCGGAATTTCCATTGCCTGTTTTCAGAAAGGCAATGCCCAAAATATAGCTGAACTAAAACTGAAAGACCTGGAAATAACTGACGTGAATAAAATTGACAATCAATCTGTCAAATTATTATGCTCACGGCAGACTGATCTAATCCTGACAATTTATGAGCAAAGCCCTTATTTTGAAATTGCCTGGAACAGCCCGGATGCTGCAGTGAGCGTCTTGTCGCTTTTTTTCCAGGCTGAAGCTGTAATCATTCCGGATCCTTACATAGACAATTATGTTTTTTTCCCCGCCCGGCAAAAAGAAAAAGAAGGTTTTATTTTTCCCGGTTTTCATACTGCAGCTTTTTTACTTACGGGCGGCAATGCCATGTTAGCCTGTTCCTGGCTTGAGGCAGAGCGTATATCCTGCGGTAAACTGAAGACAGACGATTCCTGTTTCAATTATTACACAATAATGATAAAAGGAAAAAATAAACTGCAAATCGGCCTGCCTGCTGCCGAAGGACTGTGGCAAAAAATTCAAAAAAAATTGGAAACAATTGAATTTGAAAAACAGGCATGGAAAGCTCCCTTTTCTGCATCCTGGCAGATAAATTATTTTCAGAAAAATGAATTTCCACACGCTCTGTTTACAGACGAATCCTATCCTGTTCCGCAATATGATCAAAGCGTCAAGAGCATACGTCTCTATTCGGGAATCAGTATTCAAAAACCCGATATCTGGCAGGGGTATGAACAGGCGAACGGCAGATTTCCCTATCCGGTTTATCTGCAAGGCAATGATTTTTACATCAGAAAAATGAATTATGCCAAACAATCAATAATATTTGATCAGGATTACCCCCAGGTTGTTTATGCCCTGGATGCTCCTGCGGGCAGCGAAGGGGAAACACTGCTGCCTCTGCCAATTAGGAAAAAAATTCTTTCCGGGGAAATGATCAGTAATATGGCAATAATAAATATCTATCAGGGCTCCGGTATTTGTTCCGGCACGGAAAAAATCGAAAAAATATTTAAAAGCGGCGAACAAAAAGCAAAGCAGCAGGAAATTGAAAGTATACTGGAAAAAATGAATATATATCAGGAGCATGTGCACAGCCGGGCCAGGGAATATCTTGACTGGGAAGTTAAAATTTCAGACTGGCTGGGAAAAAATATGAATAAAAATCCCGGACTGATTCCGGTCTGCCAGGAACTTAAAATAGTACTTGATGATATACAGGATGTATGGAAAACCAATTCCCTGATATTTAAAACTCCCAAAGACTTTGCCATGGAAATTTCCAAAGTAAATGCCTTACTCTCTTCTGCAGAAAGCAATGAAAAACAGGATGAGGCCTGTGCCGAACTGGGCAGGATTCTTCGAACCATGGGAGGAAA
>DNNS01000315.1 GCA_003497555.1 Spirochaetia bacterium | reverse complement strand
GCTGATCTAACCGCAAAATATATTAGAGTTTTCATTTTTAAATAATTTTCGCGCTGATTTTCTGGTATTTTGGTAACATAATTCATAGCCATTTTTTGTAATTTGCAAATTTCACCTGAAATCAAAAATATCAATATAAATTCATAAAATTAAAATTTGAAGCTGCTTACTTTATGCCGGACAAGGCGGTGCGCAACCTACTTCAATATTATTTTCATAAAATGCTTTGATTTTTATCATAATCAGAACTCCTGTTTTGCATATCGGGCATGTCTGTCTGTTGGTAAAATTTGTCTTTGCGTTTTCCAAAATATCTGAGGCAATGGTAACCGGCGCTGTTTGTATCTGACAAGCACCAAGTTCTTTTCTGCAAACGGCAAGTTGTACTTTTTTAATACGGTTATTTAAAAATCCGCAGCATCTGATTTTTACAAAACCGCGCGGAAGCACATGCAGTAAAAATCTGCGCATGAATTCGCGGGCGGGAAGCTTCATCACCTTTCTTTTACCAGTACGGTAATCCTTCCAGGTAAACGTAATATTGCCGCCGGAAATATCTTTCAGACGGTAGTTTGATATGGCTACCCGGTGCGTGTAACGGCTCAGATATTTGAGAACCTGTTCAGGCCCGCCGAAAGGTTTTTTGGAATACACCACCCATTCTTTTTTATACATTTCTTTTGCCAGCGGAATAAACTGTTCAAAGGAAAATGGTGTCGGATCCTTTTCTGGATTTCTCAAACCTCCGGACTTACTCATCTTTTTAAGCGCTGCCAGAAATTTTCCTCTGAACAATCGGGAAAACTTCTTCACATGAATATAAAAATCTTTTTTACTGGAAATCCATTTGTTATTACTCAGCCCGCCTCCGTATACAATGCAGTGGACATGCGGATGAAAATCAAGTTTTTGTCCCCAGGTGTGCAGTACTTCAAGCATGCCCGGCTGAATGCCGAGATTTCTATCGGCAGAATCAATAATTGTTCTGCTGACCATTTTCAAAAGAAGAGAATACATTTTCCGCCGGTTCCAGAGAAAAAGATTATTCAGCTCGCGCGGCACAGTGAACACCACATGAAAATATGACACCGGCAGCAGATCCTGCATGCGTCCATTCAGCCATTTTTCCTTGGCAAGAGCTCCGCACTTTGGACAATGCCTGTTGCCGCAGGAGTTGTAAGAGTTTTCTGCCGGAGCGTAACATTGTACAGAAACCGGATGGCGCAGACACGAATATTAAACGATGACCATGAATAACCAATCGTATTGCGCAGATGATACCGGTACTGGTTGATATTGTCAATTCCGATTTCCAATAGAGGGCGGGAAAATCATGCGATATGTCATATAACCCGGTACGTTGTGCGCAATTAGTTTGGTCAGAGAAAACATAAATACAAGGGCGCGAAAAAAGTTAATTTGATTTTTATACGCCATTGGCGTATAATTAATTGATAAAAATTGTTGAAACTACAGTTTTTACTAAATCGATTACTGAGTTATTATCTGATGATGAATATAAATCATTGCAGAATTTTTTAGTAATTAAACCTGATGCTGGCTCATTAATCGTTGGTGGAGGAGGATTAAGAAAATTAAGATAGAGTATTTCTGGACATGGTAAAAGAAGATGAATCGGAAGTATTTATTATTGGGATCATAAAGATACTATTTATATGCTTTTGTGCTATCAAAAAAATAAGCAAGAAAATCTTACTCCAAAACAAATTATAATTTTACGTACTTATATTAAAGAGAATTTATCATGAAAAAAAATGATTTTAAAGATTTACTATTAAGTATAAAAGAAGCTGGAAAAATTAAAAATAGCAAGATAAAACCTTCTCGTATATTTACATATTCAATTCCAGATGTAAAAAAAATACGTGAGAAACTTCATGTATCACAAAATGAATTTGCTCATTTAATTGGTGTAAGTGAAAATACGATACAAAATTGGGAACAAGGACGTAGAAAACCTGAAGGACCTGCAATTACTTTATTAAAAATTACTGAAAAAAATCCGAAAGCTGTACTTAAAGCACTGCATGCTTGAGAAAAAATAAATTTAAACAGCGCCCATTGGAAATTAAACTTGGCTAAAACAACCGTTACCCGGTTCCGCTCCCGTTGGTCGCAACTTCGGGTAACGGCAAACGTTATGCGACATGTTTGGGCATAAAAATATTGGAAGAAAATTATGAATTTTATCGAAAGAATTATTAAAAATCAAAACGGTAATTCATTGTTCACCGAATCAATAGGCAATCCAAGAAATCCAGCCATTATTTTAATAATGGGCGCAATGAATCAAGGAATTTTCTGGTACAATTCATTTTGTGAATATTTATCGACTAATAATTTTTTTGTAATTCGATTTGATCATAGAGATACAGGAATGTCCTATGTTGTTGATTATAAAATAGATCCTTATAACTTGGATGATATGACAAGTGATGTTGTCGATATTATTGAAACATATAATATTAAAAAAGCTAATATAATTGGTCTCTCTATGGGTGGCTATCTTTGTCAATTATTAGGTGTTAATTATTCAGATAAAATAATTTCATTATCATTAATTTCAACGACAGCAGATCATCGTCCGTATATGGAAAGTACTACAGGAAAAATTAGCAATAAATTCGACTTGCCATATCCAAGGAAAAAATATTTGGATTTTATAAGAAAATCTAAAGAAAATCCGCCTATAACTGATAATGATTTTTTCAATAATCAAAAAGAAGGGTGGAAAGTTACATTTGATGAAATTAGCAGAAATGATTTTTCTAAAATTATTAAATTAATTGAACTTTCTAATCACCGGGCCTATAATAAATACTCAACGTTTAATCATGCGTTTGCGGTTATGAATTCAGAAGACAGACTGAATATTATAAAAAACATTAAACTTCCAACTTTTATTTATCATGGAGATAAAGATCCATGTTTTCCAATCGAACATGGTTATAAATTGAATGAATTGATTTCAGGATCAATTATCGAGATAATAAAAGATATGGGGCATATGTTCAGTGTAACTGAATCAAAATTATTACAAAAATTAATTATTGATAACTTAAAAAAATATAATTAAAGATTTTATGCCACAATTTTTGAAAAAAAATGCCCAAACACAATCGCACAGCCGCTATACGCTCCCGTTGGTCGCTGCGGCGCTCGGGCTTCGCCATATTTTTTCTGCGCCTGCTCCCTTCGGTCGCTTATACGGCGCAGAAAAAACGTCGCATAGCGGCGAACGTTGTATGCAATACACCGCCAAAGATTGGAGAATAAAATGTCGTCAGATAA
>DNNS01000186.1 GCA_003497555.1 Spirochaetia bacterium | reverse complement strand
AAATCAGAGGCAGACAAAAAATATCTCCGCTTCAGTACTTATTCATTAAAAAAAAGGGCGCATCCAAACCGTGTGTAATGGATTTTATTATTGATAGAGATGTTTAAAATAAAATGGTTTTCATACTTAATATAGCATCAAATAATCAGTCTTCGCAGGATCTTCCGGACAGCAGAATTATTTCTGATTTTTAAATTTTTCTTTTGCCAGCAGGTAAAAAGAATCCTGTTCTTTTTTAATTTCTCCTTTTTTACCTGCTATCGGACGCGGCTCAAAAGGAATATTTTTCTTTTCAATTGTTTGATAAGTTGTAATGCCTGAACCGATACAAGTATCTGATTGCCATGGCCCCCAGCAAGCGTTTCGTTTTTTAGAAATCTCCGGGTTATAATAGATATCATTCAGATTTTCCGCGAAACATTTTGTATTATATACAGGGCTTTGCGCATTCAGTAACGGGATTATTCCGTTAATCTGCATCAGCGGATCTTTCTCTATTGAATTTTTTTCAAAACCCAGGGCTGAATTTAATTCCCTGACGGAATTAAAATTGGGAGCATATCCGGCATTGGTAAATGAAAGTGGATTTATCATACCGTCGAAGTAATACCAGTTTTCCTTAACAATATTATTTTTAGCTCCCTCGCCGGTATAGAGTACAGTCTGTGTTCGCTTATTTTTATATACAATATTGTATAAACATACATTATCATAGAGCGGCATCAGATAAATATTGTCTTTTTTAAGATAGGCTGCTTCGGCAGTCAGGTTATATTTATCATTGGCGCTGATATATATTTTTTCAAGCGTGGGACGCATACGCGGCATGCCGTGAATCACAATACCCCACTGATTATCGTATACGAAATTATGGATTATGGTATTTCCTGCGGAACCGGAAATGTAAATTCCCTGATTGTCGTTTTTGATTACAATATTACCGGCAATCAGGCCTGTTCCCCGGCTGATTTCTATATGAATACCATTCATATTTCCGGAAACCAGGCAATTAAGAACCGTAAAATCAGAATTATCAACATCATACCAGATACCGGGACCGCGGTTATAAAGAAATGTACAGTTTTTTATAACAGTCCTTGTACTTACCGCTAGTTTATTGCCCCCTGCTTCATGGTTATAGGAAAATCCCCGAATATTGTTGCCGATAATCTCGCAGTTGTAAAAAAGTATATCCCCCGGTAAATACTGTGCGCCTTCGGGAATACCGCCGTTTACTGTAAATCCTTCGGCGCCATTATAATTCATTCGTGAATTAAGAATGCAATGCCTGCCGCCATTGATATGAAGTCCGCTGATATCAGCATACTGCATGGTGCATCTGTCTATAATCCAGCCCATACCGCGTACTGTTACAACTCCTGCACCGCCGCGATGCGCATGATATCCGGAGTAGGTGTTGTGCATAAACACAAGATTTCGCAGGCAATAATAACTTACATTAAAATCAGCCGGCCTGACGCCAGCCAGACGAGTGCTTACTTCAGTGGTTACTTCGTTGGGATTCTGATTTTTATACGGACACAAATAAAGTATATGTGAAGTTTCATCAAGATAAAATGAACCTTCAAAAAGATCATTTTCATTGATACCGATTGGACACAGATAATTCATCCATAATGGGGTTCCTGATTTGTTTGTTTCTTTTCCCCAGTCTATGGTGTTGATATTGGATCCGATCTGCACCAGCGGAATACCGTCCTGAAAAACCTGTTGGCTGTTGGTAAGCCAGTTTTCCATAATCCATATAGTATCAGAATGTTTTTTCCAGCCTTTTATAATATCGGAACCCTTAATAATGACTTCATCACCGGCTGCACCTTCGATAGTAATATAGTTATCTGCAGTTCCACTGGTAGTAAGATTTATCTGTTCACGATATATTCCCCTGTGTAAAATTATCGTTACTCCAGCCCGGCTATATTGTATTGCTTTCCCGATAGTTTTAAAAGGTTTGTTTTCACTTCCGTCATTATCGTCATTACCGGTTGATCCTGCAACATGATAGATGTTTCCCGAGGAAAGATTTGAGTTTGCCGTATATGCTTTTAACATGTGATCTGTTGTTTTATAGGCTTCCTGGTTTTTTGCAATATTAAAAAGTGTTTGCGTCCGGATCTGCATGGATACTAAGAAAATATTGATAATTAAATAAAGTCTTATTATAAATTGCAGCATAACATACCCCCTATGGAAAAAAAATCACAACGCAATTTGTTGCATCTCATTAATAAGCAATCTGGCTTCCTCTTCGGACGCCGGAAGTTCATGTACAGGCTCCCGGCAGTTATGGATAGAAACTGCTGCAATTCGTTTCATGGTTATGCGTAGTGCGCTGTCGAGGTAGCGTTCAATAATATCCGGATCCGGTTTTATAGCCTGATCTATGGTACGATACATAGTTCTGTGTTTAGGTGCTTTAAAATCGAAAAGAAGAATAGGGTCATTATAAAACGGTACAAATATTTCATATTCACTGTTTTTGGCAATAGAAACTCCGGCGCGGAAAAAACGAAGCTGTAACTCTGTATCCTGGGTTGTGGCATGTAACGGCAGGGTGTCTTTGGGAACAGCCAAGGAACGCCTTGTTAGTTCCACGTCTTTTAAGGTATAGCGGCCAAATACTCTTTGTGAAAGAAACGACATAAGTTCTTTTTTTAACTCAATGCGCTTTTGCTGATATTTATTGTTATTATAAAGATTGGCAAATTGCTCAGGGTCCATATGCATATCATGAAGCAGGCATTCGCTGTCGCTCTCAATGTCGAATACAAGACGCCATCCGTCCTTTTTTACCATGCGTTTCCAATACTCTTCACGTAAAACCGGACGTGAAAAATCAAGTGCGGTTTTTCCTCCTATTGCTTCTGCGAGATTTTTTCCTTCAACTCCCGAAGGTATCGGTATACCGCTCAGGGAACAGACCGTAGGATAGATATCGATATTTTCAATCGGCTCTTCCCGAACTGAACCTCGCATTGAATCCGAGATCATATACGGGCAGGGTTTGATTATTATTGGTATGCGGGTTATGGCTTCGCTTAATACTCTTCGCGATTTGCCGATCAGCCCGTTAAAACCAGCTTCATCGCCATGATCCATGGTACATACAATAATCGTGTTATTGTATAATCCTGTATTTTTTAATTCAGTGACTATACGTCCTATTTCTGCATCAAGCCATCCGATTAAACGATAATAGCTTGCCAGAACGAAACGAAAACGTTTAGCACCAAGACGGAAAACAGATTGATTGCTTTTAAAAACGTTAAAAACCCGCCTCGCTGATCCGGTTAGTGTATTAACATCAGGTATTTTTTGAAGAACAACCGCCTGTGCATCAATTGTATCAAAGATTTCTTTGGGCAAGGTTGTAGGATGATGCGGGCGATCGTAGGTAAGCCATGCAAAAAACGGCGATTTATTGTTTTGGCGTATAAAATCAATACATTGATTCGTTGTCCAGGTCTCAAGACTATGCTCTTTTGCCACATCGGACTGGGCCGCCCCTTGTTCCAGCAAGCTGCGCGATTTATCCGCATGGGAGGATATGCGGGAATTAGAAAGTTCACAGTCTGTGTATGGATCATGACCATGCATTTGATCTGTCGGCCAGCGTATGCCGTGTTTTTCGCAATATGCTTTGTAGGTATTTCCTTTGGGACTGGCAAGATCATTTTCTTCGGGTAATGTTGGAGCAGATACATTATAATTCCAGTCTTCATGACCAACACTGAGAGCATGAAATTTTCCAAAGGCTCCTGTTGCATAACCTGCTTTTTTAAAAGAGGAATGGATCCAGTCGATGCCATGCTCACAGAATCCGGAAAATCCAAATTGTCTGGTAGTACTGACATATTGACCTGCAAGCATGGAAATACGCGAAGGGAGACAGATTGGATTTTGAGCTGCAGCATTGGTAAATAAAACTCCGTCACCGATTAAAGCATCAAGATTTGGAGTATTCACATTCGGATTGCCGATTTTGCTTAAACAGAACCATGGCCATTGATCAAATTCAATCAATAATACATTTGCTGACATTTTTACTCCCAGGAAAATTTATTTATAAGAGACAACACCAGCTTATAATACTGTTTTNNGTGTTGTCAGACAAAAAATATTCAAAAGAACTAATTTTCTTTCATTTAAAAACACCTTACACCTCCTTTTCTAAAAAAGGTTCATGTAAAGAATTACGGCAATCGCGAATGAAAATTATGCATACTGTTATAAATGATAATAATTCCGTTTTATTCAAAAGTAAAGGGCTGAAATAGATTAAAAAGTGTATGATCTTGATATTATTATAATATACTAATTTTAATAGTGTTTAAAAACAAAAAATAGTTTAAAGCTATTTTCCATACCTGAAAAAAATACTTTTTATTAATGCAATTATACTCAATACAACAGAGAAAAAATTTTTTTTTTGGAAATTGACTTTTAAATACGATATTCCGGTTTCAAGCATTTTTGTACCGGTGCGCCCCGACATGGTCATCACTGCCAATATTACCCGCTGGTATAAAATTTTTTCCGGTCTCACTGCCTGGCATAAAAATTCATAATCCATTGTGTAGTCATTTTGCAGGGAGTAAAAAAAACCGCAGCAGCGCCCGGTATTAAAAAGCATGGCTTGATGCGAAGAAGGCATTTTATAGCGGAGCTTAAATTTTTCCGGATAAATAATTTTTTTCCGCACTGCCGAATAATCCAGTTCGCAGGCAAAGCAGATCAGATCATAATCGGCATTCATCAGATGTGCAATTGATGAAATGGTCTGCCGGGAATAAAAAACATCATCAGCATTAAGCATACAATGGTATTTACCGCTGCATAATGATTTACCGCGGTTAAAAGCATCGCTGATACCCAGATCACGTCCGCTGGTCCAGATATCAATATATTTTTCATAGTTTTTAATCATAGCGCCGGTATTATCTGCCGAGCCTCCGTCAATAATGATAAACTCAATATTATAATAATCCTGTTCGAGAACGCTCTTGATGGTTTTTTCAAGGCCGGCGGCATTATTTAAAACAATTGTAACAATACTGAGCAAAGGCAGATTATTGATGTTTTTTTTTTCAAACCCGAGTCTGCGCAGACCTCCCCACTCCGCAACGGGGTACGGCGGAGTAAAATCAGCGGTTTTATCATATAACATCCGCAAGGTTGATACGGCCGACTGAAGATTATTCATAATTTTTATTAATTTCCGGCTGAGGACAGGATATTTTTAAAAAATTCCATATACCGCCCGGCTTGAGTAATATGTGAAAATTCTTTTTCTGCCTTTGCTCTTGCCTTTTTGGCCAGGAACAAAGGCTGCTTGTTTTCCAGAAGCCATTTTATGCCAAAAGCGAGATCTTCAGTACTGA
Source organism: Spirochaetia bacterium (assembly GCA_003497555.1). Taxonomy (GTDB): domain Bacteria; phylum Spirochaetota; class UBA12135; order UBA12135; family UBA12135; genus UBA12135. Next base: position 2,276 of record DNNS01000186.1, on the reverse strand, counting down.
ACGGCGCAGCCAGATATCCGTTTTGCCTGTGATCAATAATATCTTTAAGACCGGTGGAATTAAAAGCTGCTGCCGGAGTACCGCAGGCGAGCGCTTCGGAAGCAGTCTGCCCGAAACCTTCCTGGCGGGACGGTACGACCATAACATCTGCAGCGTTATAAAGCAGGGTCAGTGTGTAATCTTCATGCACCTGTCCAAAATAACGGCATGGATACGGAAAGGGATTATACAGAGGTTCTGATGCCCCGAAAACGCAGAGCATGAGTTTTTTATTAATTTTAATTTTTTTTAAAGCATCCAGCAGAAGATCGTAACCTTTATTATAATCGCTTTGGGCATTAAGTGCGCCGAAAAGAATAATTTTCATATCTGCAGGAAGGTTTAATATTGAGCGGCATATTTTTTTTTCTGCAGGTTTAAATACAGAAATATCAAGTCCGTTGGGAATAACCTGCCCTTTAAAACGCGAAAAAACAGGACTATGTCTGAGACAGTCATTCATAAAATCCGAGGCGGTAACCGTATAAATATTTTTTAATCCGGAAAAAATTTTCATTTTTTTATTAAAAATACAACGGGAAATATCATAAACATATCTGCTGCCAAGCTGAGGGCAATGCCCGCAATTTTTTTTAAACCCTGAGCATTCCAGATGGATATGGCAGCCCCCGGTAAAAAACCAGGAATCATGAGGCATGATAACGGCAGGCATCTGTAATTTTTTCAGAGTTTTCAAATTTACAAAACCGTCATTAATCCAGTGAAAAACCGTTATATCCGGAGACAACTTATTAATTTCTCGCGAGATATCCCCAGGCAGCCAGTTAAGGGAAAAAGGCAGATGCACACGCTTTTTATAAAAAAACAGAGGAATCCGATCGCATATCTGCCTCATTTTGGCTATTATTTTACCGCTGTTTTTATCATTCCCCAGGACATAAGCATCCCCTCCCCTTTTATTCATAACCAGCATTTGAGAATCTATTCCGATCGCTCTCATGCCGGTATGCAGGCGAAAAGCCGCTCTGGATGCCCCTCCATAAATATCATAAGAACTGATATGCAGTATTTTCATACCGGTTTTTCCTTAAACCGCAGGGCGCTTATCCATGGCATGGGAAAAATTTTTGCGGCAAAAACGAACGTTGCCACAGCAAGCACTGCCTGGGATACAAGATTGGCCCAGCCTGCTCCCTGCGCTCCATATCGGTTGATCATCAGCCAGGAAGCGGCAGTATGCACACAGGCGGAAAGAAAAACCGCAGCTGTAAGCCAAACAGTCTTGCGCGAGAAAAAAATATAATTACAAGTCATAAAATATACAGCAGTAAAAGCCTTGCTGAGGGCAATACAGAAAATATAATCCCCGGCCTGCTGAAACTGCTCGCCCACCAGGTATTTCATGAAAAACGGTGCGGTTAAAGCCAATGAAATTGCGCCGCTAAAAATAATAAATATATAAATATAGGTAATACGGATTATTTTGATTTTATCCGATAACTGATTATTTTTTAATTTTTCAAACAGCCAGGGTGTCCAGGCTGTATTAAAGGAAACTTCTATTAAAGTGATAATCATGGCAATTTTATAGCCAACCCGGTAAATTCCGGTAGCAGCTATTCCTGAAAGGTTGTTAAGGAAAAAAACATCAATCATGTTAAGCGCCCAGGCCGCATAGGCAGTGGGAATAAGCGGAAGCCCGAAAACCAGCGCCTTTTTAATATATTCGCGTTTAAAACTGAAACACAGGTTTTTTCTATAAAATAAAATAATAATCGCCAACAGGCCAAAAAAAACCGTAGCTGCGGTGCGTCCTAAAATACGCCCCTGCCATCCCCACAGCATGATAACCACAAATATGACAGACAAGGCAAGATTTAATACCGTATGCAGAATCTGAAAAATACCGTATTTGATTTCTTTTTTTTCAACCTGCCAGAGAGCCAGCTGCGTTAAAAAAATAAATTCACCGGCCGCAACAGACAGAACCGTCCATAACCAGGAAGATTCAAATCCGGTTAGCCGGCTGATAGAGCCGGAAAAAAAATAAAAAAGAACTGCAGTTATAAAAAGCGATAAAAACATAATGTTAAAACACTGGCTGATAAAAACCGGAAGATTTGTTTTTTCCGGTTCATAATATTCCCTGGTAATGGCGCCGCTGGCGGAAAGGCCTATTAGCGGCGCTGCGAACATAACCAGCATCTCAAAGGTTTCCACCATTCCGTATTGAGCCGGATTTAAAAATCTGGTTAATAGCGGCAGCATTAAGAAAG
>DNNS01000213.1 GCA_003497555.1 Spirochaetia bacterium | reverse complement strand
TCCCTGGAAAATTTATTTGTAAGCGACAACACCAGTAATGATTAAATAGACAGCATTAAATAACAGCTATAAAGAAACTCAGTTTATCTTTATTCCACCGATATTATAAACACACCCGCCCAGATCGTTTTTCATGGCCAAAGCAATTTTTCTTTCCGGTTTTTTTGCATCCTGCATACCGATGCACAACATGTAATCTCCGTTTTTAATTCCGGATATTTTAAAAGGAATTTCTTCATTTACTACACAGTTTTTATTCCAGGCAATTGACGAACTGGGTTTGGATGGTGTATGCTGATGCGTGAATAAAGTATTTCCTTTGTTATCGCATAATGAAAGTAAAATATTAAAATCACGGTAACAGGGAGCGCTCCCCATGTTTTTCCATTTGCAATGCACTGTGATCTGCTCATTCTGTTTTACCTGTCCGGGGTAGACAATCTGTTTAAGCCATAAACGGTATCCGATGTTTGCCGCCACATAGCGGAATATATAATTGTTGGGTGAAGTTTCATACGGCATTCCCAGGCCGGTGCTTTCACCGCCCCGTCCCCAGTAAGACGCATGATGCGCCAGTGCAGAATCCATCACATTTTTAGGTCGCAGAAAACCGGCATTCTCATAATAAAGGCGTACTGTCGGATAATAAGCATCGAAATACTCTAAAAGTTCATCATCAATAAACGGGTCTGATGCAACTCCGCGGTAATGCCAGTTATCGCCTAACCCGCCGAATTTCAGCATGATTTTTTTTGAAACCAGGTAAGAAACAATATCTTCTATATCGGCAAAAGTCGTCTGTCCCCAGATTGGTTCGCCCAGGGCCTGTGATAATTCCGTATCGGGAAAGGCTTTGAGATATTCATCAATAATAAATTTATGCGCCTCAGAATACCGTTCCAGGGAAAAACCGGCTTCCAGCCATGGTTTAAGCGGGGAGTGATCTGATACGTGCATTTCGCCCCATTGTCCCATGTGCGCAATTTGAACAAATTCCACAAAATCTTTTCCGTTATAACGTTCGCCAAGTGCATTTATCAGGTTAGCGGCTTTTTTCAGATATACCGGATCCCAGTAAACAGGTATCCGGCGTTTTTTTTCTTCGGTTTTGCAGTAACTGGCGATATTTTCATCAATGAATTTTGCTCCGGCATCAAATACCCACTGCGGAGTTCCGTCATCATAAAGTGTTCCCCGCGTAGCCATGCCGCGTACTTTTAACGCGACTTTATAACCGGCATCTTTCCATGAATTAAAACACCCTTCCCATTGATCGTGATTCCAGTTGTATTTTCCTTCTGCGGGTTCAAGCAGACACCAGGGAATGGAAACTTCGATTTTATCGGTTAATTTCTCGCGTAAAAACCAGGCGTCCGGGTCAATTTCATGAAAACGGATCGGCCTGGCGCCGCGCAGTACGTATACCATTCCCATTCCGGGATTCCGGATTATTTCACCGGAATATTCAGGATTTACAGCAAGATAATCAGGCATAAAAACTCCGGTGCATCTGAAATTTTATAAACACTTTTAATTATATAAAGACATTATCCGGCGGCTTTATTATTTATCTGTAATTTTTTGCGGATGGAAAATCATTTTTCAGTCAGAACCGTGAATAAATAATAATGCAGAAAGCAATAAAATTCAATAAGTCGGTTTTTTTCATGATGTAGGATACTACAAATCACTAAAAACCGTCTTTTGAAGAATAACCTTGCTATGTAAATTGATTAATGAAAAAGAAAACCACAGCTTACACCGATGGTATAGATAAATTTAAAATTTTTGTATCCACTCAGATTTTACAATTTTTATTCTTCCCCGGTGATAGCGATAACTGCCGGCACGGCGTTTTTTTTAGCAGAAATAATATCGATTGATTTTATCCGCACAGCAGGCTTGGGATTATTCCAGCGATAACAATAGAGACCTATGTTTTTCGCAACCTGGTTGAAACTTTCATAGGCGATTTTGGCGTTAGGAATATTCTTGGGCGACCACCAGCCTGCTACGCGGTAACGGCAGTACGATATTTCCCAGTTTTTTTATTTCTTTCTCAAAATCCGCGATGCCCTGATGAGACTCGGGCGGATAAGCATAGGGATTTAACAGAGAAAAGGCCTTATAGCCTCCGTTTATGACGTTATTTCTGGCGTCCTCAAAATTTTTCAATCGGTATAGAAGCTAATGCCGTATCATCAATATATAGACATACCTTGAGTTTTTGTATAGGTTTAATAACAAATTCAAGCCATCCTTTTGCTTTATAAAAACCGGTAATATCCGGCATCCGGTTTTTTGTTTCAATTGTAAAACGAAAACCAGCCAGCGCAGGAGCTGAAGAAGATTTAATTTTACGGGTATTATCTAAATGGCAAGATCGACACAAAAGTATTTTCTCAAGCCAAGAAAAAGGCAGACACGAATTACACGAATTACACTAATTTACACNNGTGTAAATTAGTGTAATTCGTGTCTCTATTAATTTTTTAATTTAATCTATTGTAGAAAACATGCTTGCTTAGTATTTGGAATTTTAAAATAGTTTTCTTCTAACAGCCCTTCACAACCATGTTTAAGATATATTTCCTTATATCGACGAGTTGTTCGTTCATCAATCAGCAAGGCATCAGCAATTTCTTTATGAGTATAACCTTTTGCTAACAAAATAATAATATTTAACCGATATGCTTCTTTTTTATCCTGCCGTGATTGGTGCAGTTCCAGTAAAAGCTCATATTCTTCGGGTGTAACGTTAATTTCTTTCATATTGCAATAAATTTTACACTGATTTTAATGAAATGGAATATTCATTGAAAAAAAGCGGACAAAATCATGAATTTTCAGTATAATCATACTATACAGGCCGTAAATACTATTGCGGGTGAAAATTCAGATGAAATAGCAATAATGCAGAAAGAGATAAATCAATTAAATACAATTTCCACAGAACTGCAGAATATGATTTTGGTTTTCAAAATTTAAAAAATAATTGTACCGTTTTTGGTTATGAGCAAATGTTTAAAAACATTTTACGTGCGACCGGCTCAAATTTCATTTTCGTCCCAATCAATAATGTCGTAATGAACAGGGTGCCTGCTCCGAGTGTGTACTCAAAAGCGGTAATGCTATATCCGGAATCAAGATAATTATATTGAACGGGCATAAGCTCATCAGGCAAAAGACCGTTTCCTATTCTGGAAAGCACAACACCCCGGGCGGTTTCTTTGCTATCTTTCCTGAATGTTAAAAATGCGTGAGTGAGATAGGTATCCTTATTCCACCATTTTAAATCTTCTTCTGTAATGCCGGTAAATAGCGGATGTTTTTCATCACAGATATCCGCACGATCTGCGTGTTTGGTCATATTAGTGGCCCATCGAGACCAGTATGGCTGCGTTTTGCGGCAGACGGAAATTCCGGTTCCGAGAATAGTATCAGAAGTACAGCCGGGATTTTGTTCCAGAATAATCACGGTGCCGCCGGAACTGCACCAATCTCTGATTTTATCGCTGGAAGCCGCAGCCTGTTCATCATATGCATACGGACCGATAATCAGAATTGCGTTTTTCGGGGAATAATCCTAGATTGCTCCGGGATCATTAAGACGTGTGCCGGGATCTTCTATGCTGCCCAGCGGGTCATATAAAAAAAGTTTTTTATTTGAACTTGAATTTGCTGCTTTGTATAGCGTTATATCCAAATAATTTTTTGCTATAACCTTGTCTTCATACGTTATTTGAATCATTAATCTATTTTTGCCAACCAGACAATCCCGGGGCATCGCAATCTCAATGGTGCTTGAGTATTGATCGTGATAGCACACTGCAATTTCTTGCTGCCAAAGTGTTTTTCCGTCTAATGTAATTTCAGTTGTAAAAAATACATTGTCTGGTAAAGAAATATCTTCATGACAAATCAGCAGATTGCCCCGTAAGGTACTGTGTTCAACAATGTGTCTGTCCCAGCTTTCCAGCTGCACGTGGACCGGACCCATTACCATTCGATACACGTGCCAAATCGGTTTTTCTTTCAGTCCGTCATTACCTTTGTCAAATGCATTAAAGAACCATGTATACTGACCAAATGGAATGTATCCGCCGAAATTGGAATCTTTACGCCGCAGCCGCCACATTGCTTCCGCGTACTCCTTAAGAATGAATGATTGCTCGGCTAATGATTGTTCACGCAGATTATTGATTTTACCGAGACGCAGACTGACGATTTTTCGCTGCCGTATGTCTGATTCATCATGAATCATAAACTCGCCGTTATTATTTGTATAGGCTGCGACACTTTCGGTAGAAAGCATTGGCTGAAACACCATATCATTTTTTTGTACAAACTGGCGGAAATTATGCAGTTCATATAAATTTTCAGTATACCAGCCGCCATATTGATGGACATCATCAACATCTCCTACAGCTTTGGCAACCAGATTTACTGCATCTCCTCCGGAGTTTGCGATGATCGGCCGTTTATCGAGCTGCCGTAGCGCGGTAATCCATTGTTCGAGAATATCAAATAGCGGCGCGCCCAGATTGCGATCCCGTTCGGACGAAACAATGAGTTCATTGCCCAGCGACCACATAACAATAGACGGATGCCTTCGGTACTCTATTATCAGAGCGCACATTTCTTTTAAAACTGTAGTGCTGAAATGGGCATTTCCAAATGCATAACAACCAATAGAACCATGCAGCGGCATTTCAAAAATAACCATAATTCCCCGGCGATCACATTCATCCAGCCATGCATGAGAAGGGGGTTCAGTGTGAAAGCGGCTGATCTCCACACCTTGTTCCTTGATTTTCGATACGTATTTTTTTATATATTCGCGGTCATGGGGAATATTACAGTGCGGGAAACCATTTTGCCCGCGTAAAAAATATGGACGTCCGTTTACATAAAATTCACTATTGCGAATTTGAAAATCGAAAAAGGCAATAGGCTGAATTATTTCCTGCAGAATTTTTTCGTTATGAGCAATTGCTTTGCAATTTAATGAATATAAATAGGGTGAAACCGGGTGCCAGGTTTGAAAATGAGCTGCTGTCATAAGAACTCGGTTTTTTTCAGCTTGCGCTGTTATAGAAGCAGTTGACACAACATTTTGGTTTCCATCTAATAATTCACAATCAATCCGGACCGGTACCAGGCTCGTTTCCAGATCAATGGTAATTGTGCCGGTTGCTGCTGAAGCCTTTGGTATAATTTTTTGAATTACCGGTGATTTGACCAGCCAGACATTCCTCCAGATGCCGCCGGCGTGGTTCGTGGNNCTCCAAATGCCGCCGGCGTAGTTCGTGGAACCGAGCGGTACTGCCCAGTTTTTATAACGCGGGCTAATCCGAAACGGATCAGTATCATCTGGCTGTAACAGGGGAATATTCGGCTTATCAGTAACTTTTACCGCCACCAGATCAGAACCGTCATTTTTACAATCAGTAAGCGCTACGGTAAAAGGCGTATAGGCACCAAGATTATGATAAATTTGTTTGCTATTTAAATATATATCGCATTCTGCGGATACCCCTTCAAAAAATATTGAGTAATTTCCGGCATGGTCATTTTTGGGGACAGTACGGTAATACCAGCCGGTTCCCGCAGGATCCTGTGGTATCCATTTTTCGTAATTCCAGCCTGCATCATTCCATGCATGAGGAAGTGTTACTGATTGGGCGCTTTTCGGCGATTCACCTGCTGAACAACCGGCGCTTTGGGCGGGAGAAACAAAAAACCAGCTGTCATTAAATAATGTTCTAGCAGAGTCAGAGTACATAGTATCCTCGATATATCAGATTTATTTATTCGCCCGGAACAAGCGCTTTGTGTTTTTTCAGTAATGCACGAAGACTGGATATCGGCACATCCCGGGATGGAATATTCATTTGTATGCCCAAAGCTGCGGCTCCGCCAGCTGCCTGACCCATCGCCATACAAGACGCCTCAACCCGTAATGCCGAGAAAGAAATCCGATCGCTCGCAATTGTTCTGCCTGCTGTCAGCAGACGGGATAATCCCTTCGGTATCAGCGCACCCAAAGGAATGGTCGGAAACACACCGGGAGCAAGGTATTCCCGGTGTACCCCGGATGATTGATGGATATCAATAAAATAATATGTCCAGGCAACTGCATCTTTAAATAATCTGCCGCTTCGGTAATCATCTTCGGTTATAGCAGTTTCGCCCACTATCCGCCAGGTGTCCCGAATGCCGATAATCGTGCGCATAAATTCAATAGTAATATTTTCCAGACCCGGTTGTGCTTTTAAAAACCGCAGCATCCGCAGCAGACTTGTTCTGGCTGCGATATTCGCTGCGGTTAAAAGATCAGAATCTGAGGAATCAGCATTCAGAATATGCTGCAGATTTCCGCCGTTATTCTGTAAAAATACCCTGAGTGATTGATCGGGGTAACAATAATCTCCCGGCTGCACTTTCCCGGCGGATAAAGCTTTTTGATAGGCCGCGTCCAGCGCGGGAAAATCAATTGCGTTCAAATCATAGCCGGAGAGTTTAAATGATAAGGTACCAGGCTGCCGCGGATTATCCTGTACGCACTGTCCCCCGGCCAGCTTTACGCCAAGTGCATCACCTGAACAATCAATAATTTCTTTGGCGGTTATGGTTCTGGAAGTCATCACACCCTTGCAGCGGACAATCCACCTGTCTTGATCTTTCGTTATAGAATAGATAATTTCCTGATAACGGATTTGTACGCCGGCTTCCAGGCATTTTTCCTCTGCCAGCAGAACGTAGGCATAGGGATTGATTAAAACATGTCTGCTGGGCCGGTTATTGGAATGATCGTTAAAATCAGGCAGTGTACCGTTTGTCAGATCAAGGCAGCTGCGTACTAATTCCCAACCGATACCCGCGACAATCTGCCGGTTACCGACAAAAAAATATGCGGGTGCCGCCACACCGGCTGTTGTCATGGTGCCGCCCAGTTGAGTATTTATTTCCACCAGAATTGTTTGTACCCCCTCGCGCGCAGCCTGAATTGCGGCAATTACCCCGGCAGTTCCGCCGCCGATTACCAGTACATCACATTGCTCGTTTATTTCTTTTATGACCGACATATTGTTATTATCCTTTTAACTTATTATTGTACATTTCAGTTTTCTCCGGTAATGGCTAAAACTACCGGCACTGCGTTATTTTTAGCTGATATAATATCAATGGCTTTAATTATCATTTTCGGTTTTGGATTTTCCCAGCGATAACAATAAACGCCAACTCTTTTCGAAAAAGTATTTGCTGCCTCAAAAGCTATTTTTGCGTTCGGAATAATCTGCGGAGACCACCAGCCGGAAATTTCGTTGCCGTACGTAATTGGAATTTCTGCAGTTTCGCCATTCGCATAATTAATCTGATAGCTTAAAACAATTCCTTCATCCTTCCACCCCATGCCGTGCAGGAAATACAAGCGCGCCGCGGTGCGATTAACCGGGATGCCGCTGATTTTGGCCGGGAAATATGTGCGCGCTTTTCCGAAAAGTATGATCGCAGATTTACCGTTATTCGCGGTCGGGTTAATGATCCCAAACGGTACATTTGCCAGAATCTGCTTGCCGGTAACCATATTGCGTAAGTCATTCATTCCCTGATCAAACCAGCCGCCAATTCCGTCTCCGTCAATTTCGTCCCGGAATCCCATATTGGCTTGCGATGAAACGTCAATAAAAAAACA
>DNNS01000212.1 GCA_003497555.1 Spirochaetia bacterium | reverse complement strand
AAGAATTGTTTCATTGTAAAATAGTGCCGCAATGGGTTTTTTTAATTCACTGATTAATTTTTTCAATGAATATATTCTGCGTAATACTCCAGACGCCCAGATCGAACGCGAGCTTAACCGCCTTAAAAAAGCTGTAAATAAAAATACCGAATTAATCGAACATCCTTCGGAATTTCTTACTTCGGAATTTGCAGCAGAGATGTTTTCAATTTACAAAGTAATTTATCCGCTGGCAGTAAAATTAAAAGATGATTTTGTCAATAAAAAAGGCGCTTTATTCAAAATCCATCTTATCAACTCGGTCAACTCCGACGGACAGGATCAGGTTCTGGCCGAATTATCCGAAGAAAATCTTAAAAAAAAAATCATTGAACTGGAACAGAAAGCATTTTATCAATGGTTTGAAAAAAAGGTACGCGAATTTTTTCAGATGTTTAACGCCGATGCCCTGCAAAAAATCAACAATACATATCATATAGTTGCGGGTTTCTCGATTATCTCCAAATTTGATTTTTTTTCTTTTTTCCGGGAATTTGACAGCGGATTCAAGGAAAATCCCCAGAGCTATAATCCGATTTTCAAAGCCAAAGACGGAAAGTATTTTATCGATGATCTGCTGCTAATCGATAAATTTCTTGTTTCCAGCGATTTTTCTTCGGGCTTGTCCGAAGCGCTTGGCGAATATTTTCTCTTCCGGGGACTGACACCTGCCGACAGCGATATCAAGGAATTATTTAAAAAATTCGCGTCTTTTAAAAAAACAGAAATTTTTACCAATCTGGTAAAGATCCTGCAGAAAAATCTCGATTATACGCCGCAGCCCCAGGTCTCTGAAGGCAAGATTGAAACCGATTACCTGCAGCAGAGAGTAAACGAATGGAACGCGATTGTAGAAAAGATTTATAAGATATTATCCCAGAAAAAACTTGATTCCATTTCCGAACAGCTTTTCAGTAATTCCAAGGTTCCGCCCCTGCATAATTACAATAACGAAAACAACGAACTCTTCCAGCGCCATAATCTGACGCTTTATATTTTTTTCCGCGAGCTTTATGCCACCAAAGGATTTCTTATTGAAAAATACGATAAATATATCAAAGAAAACATCAACCGCTGTATTCTCGGCGCCAAATTCAACGATGCCAATACGCAAAAGAACCTGAGCGATAATTATTATGCCCTTAACAGCATGACCCAGCAGATACTTGATTTTGATAACAATCTTTCTGATGACATGCCCAAGGGGAAGCGCATTAAAACCCTTATGCTGTCCATGAGCAAGGATAAAAACGCCCGCAAATTGATCGAAGAAATAATCGCCGAAGCCAACGCCGAAGCCAAGGGTTATATCTTTAATTCCATTAAAAACATCAAGGGTATTCTGACTTTTTCCCAGACTATTGTTGAAAATTATAAAAATCACAGTAAAAAACTGCTGCAGAATATTGACAGTTACGACAGCGGCAATACAGGCGCCAATATTAAAAATTTTATCAGTGCGGCATCCGATATTCTGCTTTATCTGAATATTATTAAAGAATATTCCCGGCAGGGATGATTTTACCTGTAAAGCTGCAGCAGTTCTTCAAGCTCGCTGCGCTCAGCTGTAAAAAATTCGGCTGCGAATTCCGCATCTTGTAATGATTTTATCCGTACTGATATTTCCGCGCATTCCGCTTCCAGCAAATCGCTGCCCGTAANNCTCTCCCGGAATTTTTTTTTCAGACTCTCAAATTTTTCAAGATCAGCCGCCGCGCCGGGGTTAATTATACCAAGCAGTGCCTGTCTGAACCCGGTTATTTCGGCCTTGTTTGCGGAAAAATTTTCAAGTACCGCGCCGGTTTTTTCCGGGTTAATAATACAAGCCCTTTCCAGCAGGCTGAAAACCGGGCGCAGAAGATAATAATCATCTCGGACAGCGGAAAAAATACTAAAAAATTTTTCAGCAGTTTCTTTTTTCATCCGGCCCAGTCCGTGCGCTGGTTTTAAACCGTTAAAAATACCGGAAAAAAAACATTGGGCATCCGGAGAAAGCGACCTGAAAACTTCAAGCGCAGCCTGATCGGAAGCGGACAATTTACGAAAGGTAATGTTATACTGCGATTCGGCCAGGGAATATGCGAGGTGTTCGCCTAGTGTGGAAGCCCGGAAATTATTGGCGGCGAGGCGTTTTAACAGTAAAAATCCGAATACCGTCTGCGGATTTTCAGAAACGCCGGAAAATATTATACAGGGAGCAATCTCATTTTTTTCCATGATTCCCTGTCTTCGTTTTAAGCCGTCAACCAGAAATATGCTGTTGTTATATTCCAGACATAAAAGCGCTTCGCCCGGACGCAGGCATCTGTTAGAAACGGGAATATTATTCATGAAATCGGGTATTGTGATGTCATTTGATTTCAGCAGGGCGGTTTTAATATCCGGCATAATACTGACTGTTCTATCCGGCAAGAATTTCCTTGAGTATTTCTGCAGCCGGTTTCGGATCAGCCTGCCCCCTGGTGGCCTTCATAATTTCTCCCATAAAAAAGCCCAGAACTTTGGTATTGCCGTTTTTAAACTGGGAAGCCTGGTCCGGAAATTTTTCCGCCAGCTGCAGGCAGAGATTTCTGATTTCTTCGGTGTCGGATACTACAGCGAGATTTTTTTCTTTAATAATGGTTTCGGGATCCCGCCCGGTTTCGGCCATTTCGGAAAAAACGGTTTTGGCGATTTTCCCGCTGATCGCTCCGGAGTCTACCAGTTTCAGAAGCGCCGCTATCTGCTGCGGTTTAACGCGAAAATTCTGCAGGGTAATATTCTGCTCTTTAAGAACAGCCAGCACCTCTACCATGATCCAGTTGCAGATTTTTTTCGGCTCCTGCGGATAAACGCCCACTGCCCGTTCAAAATAGGCAGCTAAAAACGGATCGCCGGTTAATACTCCGGCATTGTAAGCAGATAGTCCGTACCCGGCTGCAAATCGCTTTTTTTTGGCATCGGGAAGTTCCGGCAATGATGCTTTAACCCGGGCCAGCATATCTTCGGTTATCATCAGCGGAGCCAAATCAGGATCAGGGAAATACCGGTAGTCATGCGATTCTTCCTTGGAACGCATGCTTCTGGTAATCTGCTCATCTGCCGAGAAAAGCCTGGTTTCCTGGATTATTTTTTCGTTCCGCAGCAGGAGTTTTTGCTGGCGGCTGATTTCATATTCCAGCGCCGCTTTCACACTTTTAAAGCTGTTCATATTTTTTATTTCAACTTTAGTTCCCAATTTTATCTCACCCCGCGGTCTGAGGGAAATATTGGCATCGCAGCGCAAGGAGCCTTCTTCCATATTACAGTCGGAAACATTAAGATAAAGCAGAATGGATCGGAGACTGGCAAGCCAGGCAGCGGCTTCAGAGGGAGTGCCTATTTCAGGCTCCGAGACAATTTCAATTAATGGAGTTCCGGCGCGGTTTAAATCAACCAGGCTTTCGCCGTCAGGAGAGTGCATAAGCTTCCCGGCATCTTCTTCAATATGAACCCTGGTTATGCCGATTTTCTTCAGGCAGGTTTTATTATTTTCTTCCGTTTCAATTTCCAGAAAACCGCCCCGGCAAAGCGGCTTTTCAAACTGTGATATCTGGTAGGCTTTGGGCAGATCGGGATAAAAATAATTCTTACGATCAAAACGGCAAAAAGATTCAATCTGACAGTTTAAGCCCAGACCGGCAGCAATGGCTTTATCAAGAACCGCACGATTGAAAACCGGCAAAGCTCCGGGATGAGCCTGGCAGACCGGGCAGGTGCGGGTATTAGGCTCTCCCCCAAACTGATTGGCGCAGCCGCAGAATATTTTACTTTTAGTATTAAGCTGCACATGAACTTCAAGTCCGATAACTGTTTCCAGATTCATGTTTTCCTCAACTCCGGTTGTCCGGTAAATGTTTTAATCTTGTCGAGTTTGGTAAAATAATACAAAACCGATTTTCAGATATTAACTGCCCTGGGCATGAATGAATTATGTATTTCTTCACTTTTTAGTCAGCCTGATTCACTGATTATACTGTAAAGTAAAAATTTTTGTTATTCCTAAAAAGAGATTATGAATTTTCATAAAATATTGTACAACAACTCCAAAACCCGGAAGATTATTCTGAAATTCATTACAACTTCCTGATGGACAGGGCAAATTAGTTCACAAATTACCAGGCAATTATAATCGCGCAAGTCTCCCTCGGGAAAATTTACCGCGGTTTTCTGCAAAAAAATTGGTACTTTTTAAGCTTGAAAATAGAATGTACCTTATATATAATATCAGTATCAAGAGGAAATATCAATGAGGCCCAAAACACATAAGCTATCTTCAATTATAAAAAAAAACACTTTTACTTTATGGCTGCATGCCGGCGACAGTATATCTGAAGACAATCACTGTACCGAAGGCTATCCCAATTATTTAAGGCTGGCAGATAATGTACTACGCCCGGTTTTTTCTAAAAAAAAATATTCAATTTTTAATACAGCAGTCGGGGGCCGAAAACTGGCAGATGAAGTTCTGGTACTGAACGATAAACTTCATAAATTCCAGCCGGATTTTATTTCTCTGATGTTCGGAATGAACGACTCGGCTGCCGGATCGGCTGCACTTGATGAATTTATCATTAATCTGCGTAAGACAGCGGATATATTAAAAGAATACGCCAAGCCCTGTGTTTTTTTTACCCAAAATCCGCTGGATTACCGCTGCGATATCAAAGCCATAAACTGCCGGAAAGATTATCCGCTATTTGCCAAAGCCGTTACTGCGACATGCATAAAAGAAAAAATTCCTTTAGTCGATATTTATACACAATGGAAAGCCGAAGTTCTGGAAAAAGACAATAACGAACATTTCAAACTAATGCATGATGCCGTACACCCCAATCACAAGGGACACGAGTATATATTTCAGATTATAAGGAAAAAAATATTGGGAGTATAAAACAGAGAAATAATGACTGTCTTAAAAAATGTATAAAACCGCTGCTGAAATAAATCTTTCCTGCTTAAAAGCCAATATGCGCGCAGTAAAAGCCAGATGCCGCAATATTAAAATTTGCGCTGCTCTCAAGGCCGATGCCTATGGCCATGGCGCTGTCCGCCTGGCAGTCATGCTGGAAAAAGAAAAACTTGCAGATTATTTCGGAGTTGCCAATATTGAAGAAGGAGCCGAACTCAGAAAGGCCGGAATAAAAACCCCTGTTCTTTTATTTTCCCTTATAAATACTGAAGAAATTGACGAAGCGCTTGCCAACCGGCTGACAATTACCGTTTGTGATCATAAATTTATTGAACTGATAAACAGACAGGCTGAAAAATTTAAACTTAAAACCCCGGTACATATAAAAACCGATACCGGCATGGGCCGCATCGGCTGGACGCCC
>DNNS01000042.1 GCA_003497555.1 Spirochaetia bacterium | reverse complement strand
ATATCATTGCTTTGTGGTATATAAGTATGATTCCAATCTTGATATTTTTCGCAAAACCCGTTGCGGTTTCATTGCCCGCACATTATCATTAGCAAAGTCAGGCAGAGCAGTTATCCGGAGCGTTGTCACGACTGACATGAACTGATGATTGTTACAAGTCCCATACCTTATTTATGCCTGGTAAGGCTTAAAAAAGCGTGCAGCCTGCTCATACAGACCAGCTTCCCGGTAACGCAAATTTCACAGCTCTGCGGATTTAATGACAGTAATTTTTTTTGCAAGCTGTTCCGCAGAAAATACAGCGAAAGCCCTCTAAGGTACAGAAGAAAAATGGTAAAGCAGCAGTCTTTAAAAACCTGATAAAAATTTTTATCCGGGTATGTGCAGATAAAAATGTCAAAAAAAGGAAATTTTTACAACAACAGAGATGGTAGTATATTCAATTTGAATCTATTATAATATTGTATAAAAGTAATAAAGCTGGGAGGCTAAATGGTAGGCAAAATTACATTTAACCCGGTTGAAACAGACGATATTTTATTAAATCCGGGAACGGGAATCATGTATGTGCTTCGCGGAACCCGGCACGTGCATTTTGATCAGAGTTCTTGACGAACGATATAACTGCAAGCCGTGGGTCGAATTTATGCAGATTGCCCATATGGGACAGCGTGGAGAAATGCATGTCTCCGGACATACTCCGGTTAAGCCATAGCTCGAGGCCGGATATAGCCCAAAAAAATACCTTGATGCATATAAAAAAATAATAAATTGTTATACAGAGGCCTTCTCCAATACCCAACTTTCCCAAGCTTTGGGCGTTCCTCTGGCCGGTGAGAATACTCTTTAAGATATGAAAATATTATTTATTATACTGATGATACTTAAATCAGCACTAGTGCTCATGCAAGGGGTAGAAAATGAACAATATTGATAGAATAAAAACAATAATTGACCGGCGCGAACAACGGCTGGTGAATTTTGGGCAGGGCGAAGGATATATACCCATTATATGCATGTATCAAAACGCAAAGCAAAAGCTATTATGTTTAGGACTTGATCTCGATCAAAAAAAAATGCTGGAAAATCAGCTTATGATTATCGAAGATCTGATCGAAACAAGCGAGGATTATCTGCCTTTTTTATGCCCTTGGTATGGCTGTGGATTATACGCCGAGATGTACGGCTGTAAAACAGATTATTTTTCCGATAAAGAGCCATGGACTCATCCCGTAGTAAAAACCGCTGCAGAAGCAGATAAGCTGGAACCACCGGATATAGGGAAAAGCCCGATGGCTAAAAAAGTATTGACTATGATTGATTATTTTCTGGATAAAACCCATGGAAAAATACCTATTGCTCTGACCGACACGCAGGCGCCGCTGGATACGGCAATGCTTGTCTGGGAACAATCAGATTTTTTTCTCGCTTTCTATGAAGCAAAAGATGTACTGAATAGATTATTAAAAGAAATTACCCAAATGATTGTAGCTTTTTCGAAAAAACAAATTTCGTTAATTGGCAAAGAAAATACTTGTTGCCCCGGAATGCATATGCTGAGTCAAAAAGGGGGGACGGTATTGGATGTAGCCGATGATATTTTGGCGTTGATTTCTACTGATAATGCGCAGGAATATGATAAACCTTTTATAGAAAATATCGCCGAGGCCATGGGGGGAATTGCTGTTCATTCCTGCGGAAAAATAGACCAGCATTTTGAATTCTTGGCGCAGTATGCCGGATTAAAACAGTTGAATTGCAAAATAAATCCCAGCGAGCCGAACTCGCCGGAAATATTAAGAGACTGTTTTAAAAATACTAATATTGTGATTCATCTTATTTTAGATATGGGATTTGAACAAAATTGGAGCAAGTATGGCGCCAATAGTTATCTGGAATATATCACTGACTATGTATTACCGCGATTGCATCATAATGATTTAAAGTATGCGATTAGTTTTCAAGCCTTTGATAAAACCGAAGCACAACAAATGACTATGAAGATTAGAGAAAAGATTAAAAGATTACAATTTTAAATTTAGGATAAGAACACCTTTCTACTATAACTGTATTAACTAACCTTGTATCGAAAAAATATAGGAGTACCTATGACACAAAATTACATTATAAAAATAACAGCGCTGCTTACTGCAATGCTATTGTTTTTTCCTGCAATAACCGTCCGACGGGGAAAAAGATAGTCATCAATTTTATGAATGCCGACACTATATACAGTTGGACAGCACTCATGCTGGCGGCAGAACGGGGTCACCTGGCGGCTGTACAGCGACTTGTCCAGAAAAAAGCGGAGATCAATCACGTTGCTAAGGACGGTTGGACAGCGTTCCGCTTGGCAGTCCGTTATGGTCATATTGATGTTGCTCAATACCTGGCGCAGAACGGAGCGCTGACCGGCGGCTGCCGTCTGGAGACTGACATTCCAACAATTATGGATAATATAAAAGGTCTGCCGACCGGAAAATTGCTGCCAGTCGAGAATAGTAAGTATGATCTCAGAAAACCCAAGACTCTGGCCCAAGCCCTGGATCTTGACAATGTATATTTCAAAGCTGCCCCCCGCAACAATGTATCCCTGCACTATGATAACATCGGACTCTCTTTGAAACATGAGGCAACGGAAGATTTCACCCGCTTCGTCATATGGACACCGGAGGGCAGGGATTATTTCGCTTTGGAAAACCAAACGTGTGCCAACGATGCGCATAACTTCTATGATAAGGGGTTCAAAGACGAAGCACATTTGATTATCATCCGGCCGGGAGAAACAAAATCCGGCACAGTCGAATATATTTTTATCAACCAATGAGCCGCGCAATTCCGATGTCAAAAAAATAAAAGTTTAATTACTTTTTAGATGGTAGAAAACAGTAATTTAATGCATTATACTGATTATTATTCGTAAATCAATATAAAGGAATTTTTATGGCCCAAACAGTCACGGTAAAGCCGCTTGAGAATGACAATATTCTGCTGAATCCCGGAATGGGTATTTTATTCGTGCTGCGCGGCGCGCAGCACGTGCGTTATGATCAAATAGATCCTGATGCCTGGTTCTTAAAAGAAAAAATCTCCGATAAAATAGAGGTTTCCATTCCCTGGTGTCTTCTGGAGCCAAAAGAGGGGGAATTTAACTGGGAGCATCCGCAGTGGGAGGGAAGTTTTAAATCCTGGGTAGATAAGGGGTTCAAGGTAGGGCTAAAGGTAAGAGGCATGTCAACGCGGGGGACGCTCTATGATGACGGTACGCCGCAATGGGTATTTGACGCCGGGGCTAAATATATAGATGAGAATATGGATGCTTATGTCAATCTTCCTGTGCCTAAAAGAAGAGTGCCTGTGTATTGGGATCCTGTATATCTGGAAAAAACAAAAAATCTTATCAAAGCTCTGGGTGAACGCTATAACGGTAAACCATTTGTAGAATTTGTTCAGATAGCGCATATGGGACAATGGGGAGAAATGCATGTTTCCATGCATACGCCTGTACAGCCATGGCTGGACGCAGGATACTGCCCGGAAAAATATCTGGAAGCGCATAAAAAAATTATTGACTGGTACTCAACCGCTTTTCCCGACACTCAGCTCTCACAGGCGCTAGGCCCACCGATTTTTTCCGCTAGCGAACTTTCAGACGTTGAGAAAATAATACCGTATCTGGCTAACAAAAAAATAATGTTTAAATACGGCGGTTTGGGCTTTAACTGGGAGTCGAAAGAGGGGGATCCTTTTGTAGACGAGTCGATACAGAAATATTATAATTCCTATTATCCTTTTACCAAGATGTATATGGAAAACCTCGGTTCCCTACAGGCAATGAAATCCGGCCTGAAATGTCATATCAGTTATTGGCATCGCGGCGGAGAAGTGACCGGATTAGGAATGCCTTATAAATCTGACTCAGTCAGCGCCGGTATTTATAAATATATGGCAAAAAATATTGGTTACCGGTTTGTTTTGCAGGAAATTTGCTATCCGGAAACAATCAAAACAGGTGAAGCATTTAATATTAATTATACCTGGAAAAACACCGGCTGCGCCCCCTGTTATGATAATTGCGGTATTGTCTGCGCGTTGATTGCGGAAAATGGCCAAATACTTTGGGAAGAAATACTAAGACCTTCCCAACCAATCTCATCCCCAGTCTGGAATAGCGGTTGCCGGGTGGTTGATTCCCTATCCTGGATAGTCCGTAATATTTCCAGCGGCACTTATTATCTGGCGGTCGGGATGCGCAGTGGTAAAAATCCCGGACAAAAAATCGAGTTGGCAATAAACGGTGGAGATGAGCATAAGCTATATCGGGTCGGAAAAATAACGGTTATTGAAGGGATAAATAATGAGTAACAGAATTATTATTCATCCGCAGGAGACTGCTGCTGTTCTCCTTAATCCGGGCATGGGTATCATGTATGTGCTGCGGGGAACACAGGCCGTACGCTACGATCAGATCGATCCTGCCGCCTGGTTTCTGCAGGAAAAAATTTCCGACAAAATCGAAGTATCGCTCCCCTGGAGTATTCTTGAACCTGAAGAGGGCAAGTTCAATTGGAATCATCCGCAATGGGAGGGAAGTTTTAAATCCTGGATAGATAAAGGCTTTAAAGTCGCGCTGAAGGTTAGAGGCATGGCTTCGCGGGGAACTCTCTACGATGACGGTACCCCGCAATGGGTCTTTGACGCCGGCGCCAAATATATTGATGAAACAATGGACAATTATACTCTGCTGCCGATGAAGAAAAGGCGTATACCTGTATACTGGGATCCTGTTTATCTAAAAAAAGCCCAGAATTTTATTCAGGCAATGGGCGAACGTTATAACGGCAAACCGTGGCTTGAATTTGTGCAGATTGCCCATATGGGGCAGAACGGCGGCATGACTCTCGCCGGGCAAACTGATACCCGCCCCTGGTATGACGCCGGTTTTTCTATTCCTGTCTATAAAGACGCGCATAAAAAAATTATCCAAAGTTATACAGAGGCCTTCCCCAATACCCAACTCTCACAAGCTCTGGGCGTTCCTCTGGCCGGTGAGAATTCAATATCAGATATGGAGGAAATAATCTCTGATCTTGTCCAAAAAAAAATAATGCTGAAATTCGGCGAATCCGGATTCAGTTTTTATACGGTCGGCATATCTACGGAGGTGGATGATTACGTTGAAAAATACTGCAAAGCCTATTTCCCGCAAACCAAAATATACATGGAAATTTTCAGCACACCACGTGTAATGAATTCGGCTCTAGATTGCCATTTAAGCTACTGGCATAGAGAAGGAGAAGGCACGGGATTAGGGCTGCCCTATGAACCAACTTCGGACATTGCCGAGTTATATCGTTTTATGGCGCGGAATATCGGTTATCGTTTTTTTCTTAAAGAAATAGAGTATCCGGAACAAATAAAAAAAGGAGAAAAATTTATTATAAGATATGAGTGGCTAAATAATGGTTCCGCCCCCTGTTACCGCGATTACGGAATGTCGCTGGCGCTGACCGGCCCATCGGGGAAAATTGTCTGGGAAGATATTCAACTTCCGCAAACTCCGACTTCGTCGCTGGGTTGGAACAGCGGCTGCCGGGTAAGCGAGACCTTAGGCTGGACTGTCCGCAACGCTCCGCCAGGCAGCTATGATCTGCGCATTGGCCTGCGTGCTATGAAAAACGATAGTGAGAGAATCGAACTGCCGCTCGCCGGCCAGGATGACCGCAGGCAATATACTGTGGGAAAAATAAAAATTATTGAATAAAAAAACTCAAAACGAGATTCTTAGCGGCACCATTGCCAGAATGCTGAAACTGAAATAAAGGAGACGTGACAAATGAAAATTACCAGACTGGAAACATTAATTGTCGGCGCGCCGACTCCCGGTACCGGCCGGCTGGCGGGC
>DNNS01000644.1 GCA_003497555.1 Spirochaetia bacterium | reverse complement strand
TGCAGATGCGGCCCGGCTGCACGCAAAGTGCATACAATTTATGAAACAATTATTTTACGGCATGGTCCGGAACTTGCCGTATTGACAGAGGTTCCGCCTGAGGAACTGTCCAAAAGCGCAGGGGATGAAATTGCCGAAGCCGTAAAAAGAGTACGGGCCGGTGAAATATCCTTGCGTCCCGGGTATGACGGCGAATACGGTAAAATAAATCTTTTCCCGGAACAAAAAAAACAACAAATGTCTACTGGGAGGAAAATCGCAAAAGCATATAATACATCTGCAAAACAGGAGAAAAATCTTTCCCGGGCCAGGAAAAAAAACACTGAAAAATTTCTCTCCACGGATCAGCAAACTGCTGCCGGATCAGCAAGCCGGGTAACGCTTGTCCTGGCCGGTCCGGGCTCCGGCAAGACCCGGACCCTGACCGGACATATAATATATCTGCTGGAAAAAAATCTTGCCGGGCCCGAAGAAATCTGCGCTGTTACCTTTACAAACCGTGCAGCCCGCGAACGTGCCGATCGGATCAGACCGGTTTCCTGCGCTGTAAAAATTAGTACTTTACACAGCTTTTGTTATGATTTTGTGCGTTCCTGCCGGGATTTTATTCTGCTCGAACCTGATGTTTCCGAAAGTTTATTCCGCAGCCTGCAGAAAAAACACGGCATCAACATCCAGGCGGTAAAAAAAATTGATCTTTACCGGGCTCTTTGCATACCGCAAGAAAAATGGGATCCTGAAATTCTGATTTTCTACCGTATATGGCAGAACTTTTTAAAGGATCACGGTTTTATAGATCTGCAGGGAATATTTGAAGAAGCCCTGCTTTTAGCCGTTTCGACTCCGCTTCCCTGGAAACATATCTGCGTTGACGAGTTCCAGGATATTGACCCCCTGCAGGCTTCCCTGATCCGCGCTTTTTATAATAAAGGCGCGTCGCTATTTTTAATCGGCGATCCGGATCAATCCATTTACGGATTTCGCGGAGCAGCGCCGGGAATTTTTACAGATTTTTCCATGCTGCCGGAAGCAAAAAAATATCTGCTGACTGAAAATTTCCGTAATCCGCGGAATGTACTTACTGCCGCGCAAAAAATTATTCATTTTTCCTCCTGCGCTTCGGTTCTTGTTACCAGGCGCCGGCCGGCCCGTTCTCTTTTCATTTTATCTTCTCCCTCCGACCGGCAGCAGGCGATTTTCATCGCTCATGATATTGCCCGGAAAACCGGCGGCCTTGACATGCTCTCTGTACGTGGCCGCGAAAAAACGCCGTGCGCCTTTTCCGAAATTGCAGTGCTGACCAGGGTTTATGCCCATATTCCTCTTATTGAAGAAGCTTTAAAAAAAGAAGGCATACCCTGTATAACTTCCGGAGCAGCCCGGATACTAAAAAATGAAAAAATCCAAAAAGCGCTGATGCTTTGCCGGCTTGCCCGGCATACCCTACCGCGGGGCTATGATTTTTTTCTGAATGAATTNNGCCGTCTTAAAAAAAGCATGCGAATTATTACGCATCCCTGAACAGCAGCAGAAAATATTCTTAACATATGCCGGCACTTTTCCCGATCTGGATTCGCTGCTTGCAGCCGGCGCTGCGGGAATCGAAATTCCTGACTCCTCGGAAGCGGTGAGAATCATTACCATGCATGCAGCCAAGGGTCTTGAATTCCGGCATGTTTTTATTGCAGGCGCAGTGCAGGGTGTAATTCCCTTTACCCGTACCGGTTTTGATCCTGATGAAGAGCGCCGTCTTTTTTATGTAGCCCTTACCCGGGCGCAGGAAACCTGCACCATTATCTGTCCGCAGTCCGCCAAAAACATAAAAACAGAAACTTCGGAATTTATTAAAGCAATTGAAGATTTTTCCGTTATA
Organism: Spirochaetia bacterium; assembly: GCA_003497555.1. Lineage (GTDB taxonomy): Bacteria > Spirochaetota > UBA12135 > UBA12135 > UBA12135 > UBA12135. The sequence continues at coordinate 4,473 of DNNS01000644.1, read as the reverse complement.
GGGTCAACCCGGGATGGGAAAAAAGAAAATATTCAGATGAAGTTTTTTTAGAATATTGATAATTCTTATTACATATGATACGCTTTGACAGCAGCCGTAAAGGGGTATAAAAAAAAATCAGGCTAAACCAGATGAAAACAATCAACCTGGCGATTTTAAATTCTCTCAGCCCATATCTTTATAAAACCTATATTATTTCAGACTCCCCAAACAATGATCCCAATTTTGATTTTATTTCCATTCATAACAGATTAACCTATATCGCCGAAGGCGAAACAGCGTATCTAATCGGCGGGAAAAAATTTACCGCAACCAGGGGAACCGCAGTCTATATTCCTCCGCTTACTTCTGTCTATCTGCCGATAGACAAACAGCATACCTGTAAAAAACTGGGAATTTCTTTCAATTTTTTTTATAATAAAAAAAAATTATTATTAAAAAATACCAATACTGCTTCTTTTTCCAGGGCAAGAGAATTCTATAAAAAAAATCGCGACGAATTCATTTTAAAAAATTTACCCCCCCTGACTCTGCTCGCTGCTTCCGATCAGCTGTTATACGAAAATACCTTTCAGTCTGTTAATGAACAATTTAAAAACAATCCTGCAGAAAACATGCTGATGATTAAATCCGGCATTATTCGGCTGATTGCCCTCATTTTACGAAATCACACCCCAAAAGACCTGAAATCAGAACCAATTAAAGCCTGGAAGAATATTGAAAAAGCTATGGCCTGCATCAATAGTTTTTATCACCGGAGGGATCTTGATTTAAAAGCCATCGGTACTGCTGCCGGGCTTTCCGAGAGTTATCTGCATCGGCTGTTTAAAGCGCAGATAGGCGTATCGGTACATAATTATTTAAACCGCATCAGAATTGAAAATGCCAAAAAACTGATGATGGAAAGCGGTAAAAATTTTACCGAAATTGCATCCCTGACCGGTTTTAACGATGTTTATACATTCAGCAGGATTTTTAAAAAACAGACAGGGATGAGGCCGAGTGATTTTTTCAATAACGGCTTTGAAACCTAAAGCATGAACGCGGTTGTCCTCTGATTCACCGGCAGGCAGATGCGTTTGATTCTTCCGGTCGCCTCTTTCATGCGCAGCAAATAACCGCCTCCATTTTCAGAAAATTTCAGTCTTCGGCCTGCGCATACCGTGAAAATTTCTGATTAACTACCTCGCGCAGCAGAAGCCCGGCCTGTTTTAAATAATTGATTTTTGCGCCGGATGAAAGCAGTACCCGCCAGTAACGCGGATTCAGGTAAAACCGCATATTTCTGAAAAGTGAATTATATTTTCTGTTTACCCGGTCCGCCCACTCAATAACATTGATAGCATGCGAACAGAATTTCAGCCTGCGGTCTTTATAGATGCGCCGGCTGGCTGCAGTGAGCATGGGGTATTCGGCAATATCAAATCGGAAGGAACAATTACGGTAAATTTCAGTACCCGGATAGGGAGTAAAAATATTAACGGCAACAATATCAGGCTTTAATTCACAAATCAGTTTTTCGATATCTGCAAGATCTTCCGCAGTTTCGCCCGGGGTATTGACCAGAAAATTGGCGAAGGTACGGATCCGGTATTTTCGGCAGAGCGCAAATACCTTGCGGATGATCTGCAGGGTAATTCCCTTTTTTAAAACAGCCAGAGCCTGATCAGAACCGCGCTCTACGCCAAAATCAATCTGCACACATCCGCTCCTGGCCATGGATGCAATCATTTCTTCATCAAGAGTCGAGGCTTTGGCAGAGCAGCCCCAGATCACCGATGATTTATTCTGTACCAGCAGATTGCAAAAACGCATAATATTCTCTTTATCAATGGTAAAAAGATCATCAATAAAATAAAATGCATCTATCAAATAATTTTTTTTCAAATCTGAAATTTCAGCGAACATGCTTTCAGCGCTGCGCATACGTACGGCTTTTCCCAGAGACTGCCGGCGAAGATTTACCGCTACACAGAAAGTACATTGTGAAGGACAACCGCGCGAACCGAGAACATAAGCGGCGCGCAGAAAACATCCGCGAATGGCATACGGCGAGGCATTCAGGTAATAATTCATATCAACAAGATCATAGGCCGGATATGAAATCTCATCAAGACCGCTTACTGCCCGGCTGGAAGTCTTAACTGTTTTTTTCAGATGCGGATTGTAATAAGCAATACCGTTGACATCCGCCAGACTTTTCTGCCCGGCAAGAGCGGTAAGGATTTCGTGCATTACCGTTTCACCCTCGCCGTTTACCGCAATATCAATCGGGGAACCTGTGAAAACCGCTTCATCCGGATAAAGCGCAGGATGTATTCCGCCGGCGATTACCGTAACGCCGGGAATTGCCTTTTTAGCTGCCCGTGCCAGAGTCATTACCTCCTGATATTCCGGCGTATAAAAAGTAATTCCCAATACCCGGGTATGCAGATTTTTCAATTCTTCAAGCATGAGCGCTTCGATTCTCATAATTTGCCCGGGAATGTTTTTAAGGAATGCGCGGTCGCGTACTATCTGATCCATGGGCCGATCAATTATTTTTACCGACCAGCCCATATGCCTAAGATACCCGGCAATATAAAGCAGCGCGAGCGGCGGACGATAATGATTAATCATACGCGAAGGCGGAGAAATCAGTACGGCATCATATTGCATAACGNNTTTCCTAATAATCCGCAGATCTGCCACGCGGTAAGACAGCCTAAGCGGCGAGCGGTTTCCCCAAAGCGCTCCCCGGGCCTGGAGTTTCTGATTATCTTATTAATAGAGTTCCTGTCAAGATAGGAACTTTCGGCAGCCAGTTCGCCAAGACGCGGCCGTCTCTGGTACTGCCAGATCATGGAATCAACAAGAGTATGCCAGCTGATGATTTTATTATAATACAGGAATTGGGCCAGGCGCAGACAGCGGTGCGGGATACTGCCCCGGTAAATAAAATTATTTTTTTTATTTTCCGGTTCGCCCGGATGTAAATGTTTTTTACCGTCAGCCGGCCGGGGAGGAGCCGGTATGCGGTTCTGCCGGTTAACGAGAAAGTTTAAAATACGGTAGGCGTTGTTAATTTCATAAATTTTTTCAGGAACAAATACACCGTTTTTAGCAGCCAGGTCAGGATGATAAAGCTTTACCTTGGCCCGGTAAGCGGTACGCAGCTTGTTTTTACTGATAGTTTTGATTATACTTGCCCCATAAAACGGCGGTATATCAAAAATTATACCAAGAGCGTGTAATATATGCGGTTCGCAAGCCGTCATTATGGTCTCATATATAGTATCGTATAAACCGTGCTTTTAGTTAATTGTCATTTGTTTTTTTTTCTGCACCATCAATTTTTAATGATTTATTCCATTATACCCATAAATTGCTTTAATGCAATTCATGGCTTAAAAAGTCCCGGTTTTTTTGNNAAAAATTCTCACGGGAAGTAAAAAAAAAAGTATGCTCCATGTTATCAGGCATTTACCTCAGATTAAAAATAGACGCATACCCAAGAAAAAAAATCATACCCCAAAGCTTGTGATTCTTAAAAAGTCCCGGTTTTTTTGCAGAAAACCATGATAAATAGATTTAAAATTTTCGTATATGCTCAGATTGTAAAATTTTTAAGGATTGACAAAATCGTCCGGCAGCGCAGATTTTATATCAAGCATTTTCCCGTTAACAGGATGCCGAAAAAAAAGCCTGTGCGCATGCAGAAGCAGCCGGTATGACGACTTGCTGCCGTACATGCGATCCCCGCATACGGCATGTCCGATATGCGCCATATGAACGCGAATCTGATTTTTTCTTCCGGTTTCAAGGGTAATTTCGCATAATGAAAAATTATTTTTACAGGCAAGAACATGGTAACCGGTTATGGCCCGTTTGGCTCCTTCTTTTTCAGCTCCGCAGACGGATACGCGAAAAGTATTTTCATCTTTAAAAATATAAGTATCAATCTTGCCGTTTTCCTGTTCTAAGCTGCCCTCTACCCAGGCAGTATATTGCCGCATGATGAAATGCCCGGTAAAAAGGGCAATCAGCGCCTTCTGGGTGTTATGATTTTTGGCAAACAGCATAAGGCCCGATGCATCACGGTCAAGCCGGTGAACAATATAGAGATTTTTATGTTTGCGCACAGAAGCAAGATATACCGCACATATATCCCGTGCGCTTTTTAAACCGCTGTTGTCAGGCACTGAAAGAAGACCGGATGGTTTATTGATTATCAGCAGATCATTGTCTTCGTATTCAATAATTACATTCTCGTCAATGGCATGTCTTCGGAAACTTCTGCTTAAAACCGAAATTTTTTCATCAGGAGCAATAATTCTTGCAGCCTGCCTGCAAATTTCATTATTAACTGTTATTCTTCCTGAAGAAATTATTTTTTTTAGTTTGTTGCCGGAACATTCAGGGAATAAAGTTTTAACAACTGTGAGAAGATTGTTATTTTCCATTTGTTATATCTCCCTGTAAATTTAATAAAAC